>NZ_KB899569.1:0-107244 GCF_000378365.1 Megamonas rupellensis DSM 19944
TTTGATTTATATTTCATAAAAGTATTATATAACTATTAAAAATATAATACAATAAAAAACAATGATATCGAATCATTGTTTTTTAGCGAGCTTATATCCCCATAAATAAATTTAGGGGCTTTACGCTCGCATTTGGTAAAAAATCGTCAAACAAAAGAAAAAGCTACTATTGAAGCTGAAAAAGTTTTATATTTATGTCTAGAAGAAGGATTGAGCTTTAAAATATCTCAAGGTTGTGTACTCACCTTAGCACCACCATTAATTATTTCTCCTGAGGAGTTAAACCTTGCTATGGATAAATTAGAATATGCTCTAACACAAGTTTTTAGACATAATATTTAAATAAAAAAACTACTATAGAATTTAGAAATTAAATCTATAGTAGTTTTTATTTTATTAAATTGTTGTATTTTCACCGATTAAGCCAATAAAGCCGCCATCTTTATCTACGCCACTTTCACTATGTCCAATAAGCCATTTATTAGCAGCAAAAAGTAATTGATTTTCACCTTTATTTTCAGCTGGTTTCACTTGTAATGGAAGATTAGTTCCTTTTGGTAAAACTACACCACAACGGAATTCTTCATTATTTTCTTTGCATGGTGCATAGTGAAGAGTTGTCGCATAAAGTTCTACTGCTGTACCTGCTGGTACAAAGAAGCACTCTATATTTTTAGTTTCATAAGTATTATTTGTGTAATCGATATCTTGCTGACGACCAAGCATCAAAATTAAATCTGTAGCCGCAATATCAATTTCAGAAGAACGATGATATTCAACTGCATTCAATTTATTGTTATAGCCACTGCAAAAACCAAATTCTACTTCTAATCCACCATAAACTTCATCTTGCATCTGTTTAAATAAAGGTAATGCTTCTAAATCCGCATCAGAAGGTTCATATACTACACCTTCTTTAATAGCTTCTTTTGCTTTCATTGTTGCTACAAATTCAGCAGTATCAACGTCTAAAACTCTACCATATTGCTTGAATTCAATATCATGTACACTTTTCATTATCTTTACCTCATAAATTTTCTAATATTTTTATCTCATTTTTCATTATATGTCTACTTTTATCAGGGCTAATACCATTTACTAGATATTCAAAAACAATTTGCATAGCTCTTTGACCTTGTCTATAAGGGTGTTGATAAATCACTGCTTTAATTACATTTTTCTTCATCATTTCCACTGTAGTTGGCACTGTATCAAAAGCAATTATCGTTAAATCATTCTGTTTTTCTAATGATAATACCGCTCTACAAGCACCATATACACCAGCTGCTACAATAAATATTGCATTTATTTCTTTATGTTTTGTCAACATCATCTTAGTCTTATCATATGAAAATATGTCATCATCATCATTTTCTTGAATATCTACTATTTTAAATTTAGGATTTTTATTTATATTTTCTTCAAATCCAGCTAAACGTTGCTTATGACCTAATACCTTTGATGAACCCATGACTATACCTATATTAGCCCCATTTGGTATAATCATCTGCAATAACGCACCTGCTGTTTCACCGCCATTAGTATAGTCACTACCTACATAACATTGACGTTTGGAATTATCTACATCATTATTTATTGTTACTACAAAAATTCCAGCATCTACAAATTCATTGATTTCATTTATAATTACAGGGTCATTTACAGGATTAATAATCAAGGCATTTACTTTATCTTTAAGCTCTTCCATGATTTCATGTTGAGACTTTACATCATAGCCTCTCATATTTTTCCAAATGACTTTCAATCCATAAATTTCATATTTTTCCGCAGCTAATTTTATACCTCTGATAACATCATCAAAAAAAGGATTGCCTTCTGATGAAATCACAACTCCCACCACTGGATTTTTCTTTCTAGCAGATAGTGCTTTTCCTGCTGGATTTGGCTTATAACCTAATTCTTTTGCCATAGATAACACAAGTTCTTTCGTTTCTGGCTTTACATTGCCACGTTCGTTTATAACTCTATCCACTGTTCCTCGTGAGACACCACAAAGGTCCGCAATTTGTTTTATCGTAACCATTTTTAATCTCCCATAATATATGATTATATAATCATATTATACATCAAATTATATAAACATATATTACCTAAGAATTCTAAATATATACTTTTAGAAAACAAGCCTATTATGAATAATATTTTTAAATTTATATTCATAATAGGCTTTTATTAAATCAATACATTATTCTAATTCTTTATACATAAAATAATCAAAATCAGCTGGTTTATTCATACCACTTATATCTACACAGTTTATACCGACAAACGCTCCTGTAAAGAATCCGCCACCTCTAATATAATCATCAGATAATTTATATGAATCAAATGCAAGCGGTATTTTATTATATGTTTTTCCATCAAATGAATATAAATAATAA
This sequence comes from Megamonas rupellensis DSM 19944, assembly GCF_000378365.1. Classification (NCBI taxonomy): domain Bacteria; kingdom Bacillati; phylum Bacillota; class Negativicutes; order Selenomonadales; family Selenomonadaceae; genus Megamonas; species Megamonas funiformis. The sequence goes on from NZ_KB899569.1 coordinate 2,403, forward strand.
TATTTATCATATCTAACTTCAACTTTGAAATGTACTGCTTTCACATCTTCTGGAATAGCAATTTCATTACCAGCTAAAGGCATAGTGAAATTACCATTATCTGCACATACTATATCAATAATTCTACCTACATTTTCTTTCCATGTAATATGCACAGTAGTCCAATTTTCTGTATTATAATAGCAAACCATACCTGCCATTTGTTGGAATGTATCTGGTTCAAATTCTACACTTGTTGCAGCATCAAAATTAAAAGCTTGCCATCTTCTAGCTACAAAAGATTGTTTAAATAATGATGTTAATGATTCTTTACCATATAAACGTAAAAAACCTTTTCTTGCTTTTAATGTTGCCATGTCTTCTGTTAATGGTACTCTAAGTGATGCAAAATTTATATTTAATGTATCATCATCAAAATCATCTTTTTCAGGATAAGTTTTTTCCCATTTTTGTTCTGGTAAATTTGGTGCTTCTACTTCTTCAAGACCAGCTTTACCACCGACAACTACTGGCCAACCATTTTCCCAAGTAATTTTTTGAATAGCAGTTTCTCTACCTAATGGGCAGTAAGCATGTTGTTCTCTTTCTCTAATAGGATATTTATCAAAAGCAAGTGGTCTACCAGTCAAATGTGCTAAATACCATTCTCCATTTTGAGTTTCAATTAAAGATGCATGTCCACATTTCTGCAATTTATTTGTTGGCTCTTTCCATGCGGATAATAAAGGATAATTTGGATCTGTTTCATATTCACCATCAATAGTCTTACAACGAGCTACTGTTTCACTATGCTGATATGTTGTGCCACCTTCAGCAACAAATAAATAGTACATATCATTTATATGATATAAATGAGGACCTTCTGTATATTTTATATCTGTACCCTTATAAATAATTTTTGGTTTTCCTATTAATCGTTTTTCTTCTACAGAATATTCTTGTAAACAAATTCCATAAAAATTATGATTATATACTCTATGATCCCAATACATATTTACTAGATATTTTTTACCATCAATATCATGAAATAATGATGCATCAAAACCTGAGCCATTTAATTCTATTGGATCACTCCATACTCCATCTACAGTATCACATGTAGTCAAATAATTTTTACAATCTTTCCACATGCCATCAACAACTTTTACATCTGTATAAATAAGCCAAAATTTACCATCAGCATAAGATAAATCTGGAGCCCAAATACCACCTGAATTAGGATTTCCCTTCATATCTAAATATTTAACTTCATTTAATGGATGTGCTACTAAATGCCAATTTACTAAATCCTTTGAATGATGTATCTGTACTCCTGGAAACCATTCAAATGTAGATGTTGCAATATAATAATCATCACCTGCACGACAAATGCTAGGATCTGGATTAAAACCTCTTAATACTGGATTTTGTATTTTCATAATCTTTACCTACCTATTTTTTATTAGATTTTACATATGAAATAATTATATCCGCTGCTTTATCTAAAGATACTTTACTTGTATTAATAATCATATCATAATTTTTAGGGTCTCCCCAATTTTGTTTTGTATAATATTTATAATAATTAGCACGCTTATTATCTTCTTCATTTAATTCTTTTAAAGATTTGCCATCATATACTTCTTTTCCTCTTTTTTCTCTATAATCATCATTTGCACAGATAAAGAAAGAATAATGATTTGGTAAATCCTCTAAAATAAAATCAGCACAACGACCTAAAATAACACAGTCATTATCATTTGCTAATTGTCTAATTGCTTTAGCTTCATTAATAAAAACATCATTATTAAAGCCTGTATTTCTACTGCCAAAGTTGAAAAATGGTATAAAACTCAAAGATAACGGTGTCACATTATTTTCTAGGTTTCTCAAGTTATCTTCACTCAAATCATCTATACCTATTTGAGCTGCTGCCAAATGAACTATCTGTCTATCAAATAATTTATAACCTAATTTTTCTGCAATTTTATTTGCTAATTCTCTTCCTCCGCTACCATATTGACGACTTATAGTAATAACAGTATGATTATTCATTTTTAGGCCTCCATAACAATAAAAATACTATTAAATTAAAATATTATTTATTTCTTTTTAATTTTCTTTTGCATGACGAATAGCTAAATCTCTTACCACTTGTGGATAAATTTTATCAATATTAGCTGTTAACATAATTAGAATTCCTAATACACAAATACCAATTGGAATATATGCACAAATAGCCATTATTGCTGTTATAGCACTATCAGATTGTACAGCTAAAGAACCATCATAATTTCCCATAGCTAGTACAACACCTGTTACTGCTCCACCTAAACCTGCACCAACTTTCATGCCAAAGCTAGTTACACTATAAGTTACACCTTCAATACGTTTATTAGTTTTCCATTCACCATAATCTACTACATCGGCAACTAATGCAAATAAACCTGCATTATGTGGAGCTCTACCAATACCAGCAATAACATTACCTAATAAAGCACAATAATAATTATCTGGGAATAAGGCAATAATACCAAAACCAATAATCATTACTACATATCCACCAATCATACAATTCCATTTACCAAATCTATTAGCAATTACAGGAAAGAATAAGCATGATAACATCATTGGTACATTGCCAAATAATACAAGCATACCAAATATATTTTCATCATGAAAAATGTATTTTACATAATACATCCCGCTACTACCATTTACTGCAAACATAATATAATCAATAACAAAAATTATTGCTAAATAAATAAAATATTTGTTTTTAACTAAATACCCTAAAGATTTTACAAAGCTTATATTTTCTTTTTTTACTTCTACAGGTTCTACACGTTCTTTACAGAAAAAGAAAGTTATTAATAAACAACACATAGCTATAATACCATAAATTGTTGTAATGCCAAACCAACCTAAAGCTTTAGCTGCTGGTGGTGTAACGAAAGAAAGAATTATTACTAAAAAGTTAACCATAAAAAAGCGAATAGAACTTAAGGATGTACGTTCTTTTTGATCATCTGTTATAAATGATAATAATGCATTATATGGCAAGTTAGATGCTGTATAAACAATAACTGTAAGGAAAAAATAAGTACAAAAAGCATAAATAACTTTTCCTGTTTCACTAATATCTGGCACACTAAATGTTAAAATTAAAGCAATAGCCATAAATGGAGCTGACCATAAAATCCATGGACGAGCTTTTCCCCATCTTGTTTTTGTCTTATCTATTATAGCTCCCATTACTAAATCACTAATACCATCAAAAATTCTTGAAGCTAACATTATACCGCCGACAGCAGCTGCACTAATCATTACACTATCTGTATAATAAATAGTCATAAATAACGCTAAAACATTCCAAACAAAGTTACAACCACAGTCGCCTGCACCAAAAGCTAGTTTTTCACCTAATGATATTTTTTGCGTTGCCATAAAAACTCTCCTCCTATATATACATAAATAAAAATTTATAACTTAGCTAAATCCTGATAACAACCTTTTAATTGCGCATATACTTTCTTGTATAAAGCATGTCCTTGTTTATAATATTCACTTTCTTCTTTTATTGGACTGCAATTTGTTCCTGTTTTGATAAATTCATCACAAGCAGATACTACATCTTTGAAAATTCCAGCTCCTACACCAGCTAAAATAGCTACCCCTAATGCTGGACCTTCTTCAGAAGTCAATGTTTTTACTTCACATTCAAACATATCTGCAAGCATTTGGCGCCATACTGGGCTTTTGCCACCGCCACCACATGCCATCATTTCATCTACTGTTACACCCATTTCTTTCAAAATGTCATAACAATCGCTAAGTGAATATGCTACACCTTCCATGACAGCTCTCATCATATTTTCTTTTGTATGAATTGCAGATAAACCAAAGAATACGCCTCTGCAATTTGGATCAAGATGTGGTGTTCTTTCGCCCATCAAATATGGTAAATACATCAATCTATCACTGCCACATGGAATTTTTGCTACTGCTTCATTCATGAGTACATATGGATCTTTTCCCAATTCTTCTGCTTTTGCTTTATAATTATCAGCTATATTATCGCGGAACCATTTAAGTGATAAACCTGCTGCAAGTGTTACACCCATTACATGCCAGCAACCTGGTACTGCACAACAAAAAGTATGAACTCTACCTTTTGGATCAATACTTAATTTATCTGTATGTGCAAATACTACACCACTTGTACCAATTGTAGTGAATGCTTTACCGTCTTTTACAATACCAGTACCAATAGCTGCTGCCGCATTATCTCCTGCACCACCTACAACTACTGTATCAGTGCTAAGTCCTGATAATTTAGCAAATTCATCATTAATATGTCCTGTTACTTCTGGAGATTCATATACTTTTGCCAATAAATTTTTGTCTATATCAAGTTTTTCTAAAATCTCATCTGACCATTGACGTTTTGGAATATCTAATAATTGCATTCCACTTGCATCAGATACTTCTGTTGCATACTCACCTGTCATGCAAAAACGTACATAATCTTTTGGCAATAAAATATGTTTACATCTTGCATAATTTTCTGGTTCATTATTTCTAACCCATAAAATTTTTGATGCTGTAAATCCTGTCAATGCTGGATTAGCTGTAATTTCTATCAATCTTTCAGCTCCAACCTTAACAGTGATTTCTTCACATTCTTTTACTGTTCTTTGGTCACACCAAATAATTGAAGGACGAATTACTTCATTATTTTCATCAAGCATTACTAGCCCATGCATTTGACCAGATAAACCTACGCCTTTTACATCTTCAGGATTAATTTTAGATTTTGCCAAAACTTCTTGAATTGTATGTAAGGAAGCATTATACCAATCTTTTGGATTTTGTTCTGCCCAACCATTTTGTGGTTGATACATTGGATATTCTTCTGAAGCTGAAGCTATAACTTTCATAGTTTCATCAAATAATACTGTCTTTGTCGCTGAAGTACCTATATCTAAACCTAATAAATATTTCATCATTTACCGCCTCTCATTTTGTGCTTAAGCACATTTGTTGTTTTAAATATATCACCTTTGAATTTATCCGTCAATATTTATTTTTAGAATTTTTCAGATTTTTTTAATATGTTTTTCTATTTTATTATAAATAAGTAAAAATATTATCTTTTAAAGTTTTTTGAATGACTAACACTTTTTATAAAAAGACGTTTTCTCCATTAAACCATTATTATAAATTTTCTAAAAAATTATTATTGACAAAAACATCACTACATGATATTCTTTAATTGTTCTTGATTGTGCCTAAGCACATAAAACACAATAACATAATAAAATCGTAAATATATTAGTGTATATATAAAAGGAGAGTATATTCATGTTTAATAATATTCCTGATGTAAAACTTGGTATCATTGCTGTAAGTCGTGATTGCTTTATCGTTTCTCTTTCTGAAAATCGTAGAAAAGCAATCGTAGAAGCTTATACTAAACAATATGGTGAAATTTTCGAAGCTCAAACTGTAGTAGAAAATGAAATTGATATGCTCAAAGCAGTTGAAGAAGTTAAAACTGCTGGCTGTAATGCTTTAGTTGTTTTCTTAGGTAACTTCGGTCCAGAAACTCCTGAAACTTTAATTGCTCAAAAATTCGATGGCCCTGTAATGTATGTAGCTGCTGCTGAAGAAACAGGCAAAGACCTCATCAATGGTCGTGGCGATGCTTATTGCGGTATGCTCAACTGCTCTTACAATCTTGGTCTTAGAAAAATCAAAGCATTCATTCCAGAATATCCTGTAGGTACTGCTGATGAAATCGCTGAAATGATCAACGAATTCAATCCTGTTGCACGCGCTTTAATCGGTGTAGCAAATCTAAAAATCATCACTTTCGGTCCTCGTCCACAAGATTTCTTTGCTTGCAATGCTCCAATCAAACCACTTTATGATTTAGGCGTAGAAATCGAAGAAAACTCCGAACTTGATTTACTCGTTTCTTATAAAGAACATGCTGATGACCCACGCATTGATGATATTGTTAAAGATATGGCTGAAGAAATGAGCACAGCTAATCCATATCCAGATCTTTTAAAACGCATGGCTCAATATGAATTAACATTACTTGATTGGGCTGAAAAACATAAAGGTTCTAGAAAATATGTAGTATTTGCTAATAAATGCTGGCCTGCATTCCCATCTCAATTTGGTTTTGAACCATGCTATGTAAATAGCCGTCTTGTATCTCGTGGTATTCCTGTTGCTTGTGAAGTAGATATCTATGGCGCACTCAGCGAATATATTGGTACTTGCGTAAGTGGCGATGCTGTAACTCTTCTCGATATCAACAACTCCGTACCAAAAGATTTATTCGAAGAAGATATTGCTCCAAAATATAAAAACTACACTCTCAAAGATACATTCATGGGCTTCCATTGCGGTAATACTCCTATGTGCAAACTCGCTAAAGGTGCTATCAAATATCAGCTTATCCAAAATCGTTTACTTGAAAATGGTGGCACTCCAGATATCACTCGTGGTACTTTGGAAGGCGATATTGCTCCAGGTAAAATCACATTCTATCGTCTCCAAAGCAATGCAGCTGGACAATTACGCTCTTATATAGCAGAAGGTGAAGTATTACCTGTTGCTACTCGTTCCTTCGGTGGTATCGGTATCTTCGCTATTCCTGAAATGGGTCGTTTCTATCGTCATGTACTCATCGAAAAACAATATCCACATCATGGTGCTGTAGCATTCGGTCATTATGGTAAAGCTTTATTCAGTATCTTCAAATTCTTAGGTGTTGAAGATGTAGCTTTCAATCAGCCAAAAACTATGATGTACCCAACAGAAAATCCTTTTGCTTAATTAAAGATAAATATAATAAATAATAATAAAGAGCATCTACTTTTGTAGGTGCTCTCTTATAAATAGGGGGATTATTTCATGGGTAATTGTATTATTACTATTGGTCGTCAATATGGTGCTGGTGGTCGTGAAATCGCTGAAAAATTAGCTAAACAATTACAAATACCTTTATATGACCGCAAACTTGTAGCATTTATTTCTGCTCATCTTGAAAAAGGTGTTTCTCTTGATGAATTAGATTTAACATATGACAATCTCTATGGCAGTGTTTCTCCATATGAAACTATGTTTGCTGATTTGAATGTAGAAGACGATAATTATTTATTCACTCCACAATCAAAAGCTATCAAAGCACTCGCTGAAAAAAATTCTGGTATTTTTATCGGTCGCTGTGCTAATTTCATTTTGAAAGATGTAAAAAATGCTCATCACTTCTTTATTTGTGCAGATGATGAATTCCGCAAAATACGAGGCACTAATGTTTATCATAAAGATTTAGCTACATTAAAAAAAGAAGATGCTAAACGTGCTTCTTACTATAATTATTATACAGGTTCTACATGGGGTGATTGTGCAGATTATGATATGATAATCAATGTAGGTCGCTGTGGCATAGATAAAGCTGTAGAATTAATTGCTAATTACTTAAATAATTAAATAAATTGCTAACAACTTTCTTTAAAAATATAACTTATCTAAAAAAGCTAGTACAAAATTGTACTAGCTTTTTTAGATAAGTTATATTTTTACTTCATTATTACTTCCGATATACTAGGTAATGGTATCTTTTTCTTTAAAATTTCTTTGTCAATATCATTATTCATATCCATATAAGAAACTTTTTGACACCATTTATTATCATTAATATTTTCTATTCCCATTATTATTTTTAAATTATTCATTCTTTTTTGATATAACTCTAATGATTCTTTAGAATGTTCATTTAGAACTTTATACATATACTGATTAAAACATTCTATATATTCTTGCTTATTAACTTCTAATTTATATGCTTTAAAGTTTCCCTTATCATCAAAAAGCTTTGTATAATATTCATCTTCTCTCAAATATAAATCAGCTAGAATTTTTATACTTCCTAATCCCATTGCTTTTCCCATACCTAATTTATAACAACAATTTTCCTCGCCGAGTTTAAATAGATATGTCAAAGCTCCTAATTCAACTTTATCTAAATTTTCAAAACGTACTTTTCCATTAAAATGACATTTATCTATTAATGGTCTTATTATAACTTTACTATATTTTCTATATATATCTTCTTTCTGTTTTCCTTTCCAATTTATTTTTTTATGCCAATACAACTTATATCCTCTAATAGTTGTATTGCCATTCCAATTTTGTACATTATCATTTTCATCTACATTTAAATAAAATTGATAAGCTGTTGGATTTGGACTACTTACATCTAAATAAAAATTTTTATAAAATGCATTCTTTTCTTCTTCATCATTTAAATAACAATCTTCAACATACACTCTACTTCCCCAATATTCTTTATTTCCAAAAATGGCATCTGTAAAATCTATTTTAGGTAATTTTAGTTCCGTAGGTACATGCATAGCTACTGTTTTTTTGTAAGGTATCCTATAATATGGACTAGAACCTAAATGACATACTTCACCATCTTCTAAACAATAAAAACATGGACTAATGATTTTATATCTTTTCTTCAAGGCATATTCTAAAAATTTTAATCCTTTCGGTATACTTTGAGTGCTATTTACTTTTAATTTAAATAAATTTTTACTATTTCTATTCCTATCTAGTTTATACGCTTTCATAAAATCATTTGTTATAGCTATTCTTTTATCCCATATAGGTTTTGTAATTCTATAAAAATAGCGTTTATCTTTTTTATCTATATTTCCAGAAAAAATATCTACATAATCATTTTTCCATATTATATATGGAGATTCTGATACTTTTTTTATATTTGTTGTATTATTTATTACCTCAAAGTTAGCTGGACAAACATATTTTTTTCCCATAAACTCTATCAGAAATCCTGCCCGTGCTTTAGGTATACTTTTATTATTATCTCTATCCTGCATAGACATCTCTTCTAAATATTCTTTAGAAAATAAATCATCTTTTGCAATACTTCTCCAAAAAAACAAACCATCATTAAAATTTCCATTCTCACTGCATCTCATAGCTGAATTAGTTATTATTCTAAAAATATTCTTTAAACAACCTCTTAAACTACTTCCTGGAATTGCCTTATGTATTCCTTCTCTTAATAACCCACTTTCCCCACCAATATATAAAGGCGTTATATTCTCTATAGTTACATCAAAATAACCACTATATTTTTTACCATCTTTTATAAAAGCTTTATATCCAGCTTCATTTAATATTTTTTTTCCATTTTTATTAGCATAATTTATTTTAGTATTCTTTAATTGCTCCATCTCTATATATTTATTTAACCTTGATGGCACAATTATATCATTCAATTGTACAAAATTATAAGGTGCTCTAGTTTTTTCTTCCAAAGTTAAATTAGGTATATTTTTTTTCATATAAAAACAACTATTAAAATATAATACATTATATATTTACAGAACAAATAGTTGTTTTTTCACCTCCCACAACTTATGATTTCTGCAATCACTATTCCTCAGGTTCTATATCTACATAACGGTAGTATCCATATCCAGCTTGACCAGTACTATTATTATATTCAATATAACTACGCGTAATTAATGTATAATAATCACTTTGCCTATCTACAGGAATTATTTTTTTTATTTTTCTTCCTTTATCAAATAATTCTATAAAATCATTTGATAAAATTTTATGAAATTTTCCCATTATTACCGATATACTATCAACAGTATCTATTAATTTACTATATTCTCTATCTTCATCTCTTATAACTCTCACATAATATTTATCTCTATTACGAAAAATTAAGATTTCCTCTAACTTATTAAATAATCTCATCTGTATCAAATATTTAGGAATAATATTACTATCATCACTAAATACAAAATGTCGATCACTATAATATCCAAATTTCATCTCATTTACATTCTGTACTAAAACCTTATAATCATTAATAGCTATTTTTTCTAAAATTTCATTTAATGATTCTTTTACATCATAAATATATTCTTTTTTTATTGAATATATCTTTTTACATTTTAAACAATTTTCCTCATCAAAAAAACTATTCTTCATAAAATTCACCACACAATGCTTTAACATATTTTTCTAAAATCTCTTTAACGTCTTCTTTACCATCTTTTCCTGCTACTATTATTTTATTCTCATTTTCCCTTTCTATTTTAAAAGTATTTCCTCTATAATTTATTAAACAATTATTTCCACTAAAAACACCCCTACCAATAGATTTACCTCCACCAATAGCTAAATTTCCTAACCACATATCTTTTAGAATCAATAACATCAATCCTGCTTCTAGTTCTGTACATCTTTTTATGCGCAAATTAATAGAAATCATCGTCTTTGCTCTGTCTATTTGCCAAATAGGTTCATCACCAAATAAATTCCCATAAAAAACTCCCCCAGTAAAACTATCTATTTTTGTTCTTGGTTGTTTTTTACTAATAAAATTATTTTTTTTAAGATAAATTTCATTTACATGTAATCTACTTCGTAAAAGTTTATTATTTCCTTCTGAATCTACTTTTTTCCCATGTCCCATCAAATTATCTATAAAAGATACCACATTTTCTTCATTTTTATAATTTGATAAATTTCTTAATATATTAATTGCTCTATTTCTAATAACCCCTTTTATACTAGTACCTGGAATAACATAATCTTCTCCACTTTTTAATTGCACTGCCCTTATTTTTATATTGCTTTCTTTCGATAATTCTTCTTGAAAATCTGTAGTTGCTATTATCATAGAATTCTTTAAAGACAACCCTATTCTCATTCTAAAATCGCTTATTATGTTACTTTTAGCATCATCATATTTTACTGGCACTTTATTAATATTGCCATCTAAATACTCTAACCATGCCCAAGCATCTTCATCTTTACTAAAATCAAAAATATAAAAAGGAGTAGGTTTCTTTTTTATTTGTATTTTTCCATATCCTTTCGTTGTTAATGCTCCAATATTCATACCTGTATCTAATATATATGCTATAGTTTTTGCTACTTCATCTATATCTACATCTTTAAATTTTTTTCGTACAGTTATTTCTATATTTAATAAACCTTCTGCACCTCGCTCAATCATCTCAAAATCATATTTTGCCTTATCTTTACTCACATTAGTAATATCATCAATAGCTACACCATCTCTATGGATAATTTTTACATTATTTAATTTCACATCACTTATTCTAATCAAACTTTGATTTTCATTATTTTTATTTACATTGCCAAAAATAATATTTTCTATTTTTTCTCCATAGATATCAGATATATAATTCCGCAATACACCAACTATTGAAGTTCCCGGTATAAATGCTTGACCATATTTATCTTTTAAAATCAACATATCTGTAATACCATCATCTTTTCCTGTAGATATTCTCAATGGAGATTTCACTTTTATAGGGACATTTGAAAAAACTATCTTTTTTATTATTTTTGCTTCATTATTCATTTCTATCTCTCCTATGAATTTATCTAACTAATTTATTTTTTTCAAATGCTTTATAAACCATAACCAATATTCTTTAAATAAAATATCTTTATCAATAGTAAAAATATTATTTCCTAAATCATTCTTTAATAATTTAACTTTATTATCATCTAAATCCAAATATTGTTCCCATTTAATATTCTCATATGGCATTTTTAAACTTTCAAACCAAAAACTATATACACTCATTCCATCTAATTTTATTTTACGCAAATTATCCTTTGCTATTGGTTTAAATCCATTTATTTCTTGTATTATAATATTTTCTTTATCATTACTTAAAAATATTCTTTCTACTCTATTAAGAACATTTTTTGTCTTTAAAGGATTTACTCTTTCCGCATCCATTATAGCTTTCTTTCGTACTTCTAATAATATTCTTTTCTGGATAATTTTCCTTGCATTTTCTTTTACATTACTACTTATATTTTCTCTAATTAATATTTCTTCTGGATAATCTATTATTCTTATATTATCCATCGCTTGCCAAAGTCTAAACTGTCCAAAACCATCTTCATATCTACAACCTAATCCAGAATATAAAATTTCACTTATTTTATCTAAAATATTTCTATCTATTTTATCCATAACAAGCTCAATCAATGAACCCGCAGAAATCGCTCTTTTTCTTTCTCTCATAGATTGCCAAACGCTAACATAACCACTAACTTCTTCACTATTAGCTAAAATATCTATATTTTCTTTTTTTATACTTACATCTATACCTATATTCTTCAATTGCACTTCTATATAAAATAAAAGTTCTCTTACTACCACTTCTACAGATTGCCATTCTTTTATGGGAATATATGGTGTTAATACCTGCAAATATATATTTTTATTAACTACATCATACTCAAAACTATTACAATTTGAAATTTCTCCTATTTTACAAAGACATTTACCATATTGTACATTTCTTGAACGACCTATATGAATATTATCTAAATCAATATTATCTAAAAAAGATTTTACATTTTGAACAATATCTTCATCTACTATCAAATATCCTTTAAAAAACTGATTAGGTTCTATATATTCATAATTAAAAATTCTACCATCTTTATTACTGCCAACTAAACGTAAATTATCTTCATTACGTGCCATATGCAATTCAACCTGAGTATCCACATCCACTTTACAAATTTCATTATCGGCTTTCAACATAAATCCATTCATTTTTTTATAACCTGGTATTATTTGTTTATTATATGAGATATCTTTTACTGTCTTACCATCTTTACTACACACTAAGGATAAAGGTATATTCATTGGATTAAAATTATTTTTTATCAACTTTAAATTTTTCCCTACTGGATATGCTGATATAAAACGTACTTTTCCTGATAAAAATATATTATAAAAATCCTCATCTTCATGTGCATTCTTTAAATTCTTATATTGTATAAATTTTCCAGCTAACATACCTCTAACAATAGAACCTGGAATGTATTTTTTTGTAACATATAATGTGGTATCATTGTTTTTCTCTGCTAAACTTACTGGAGCTAGTGTTTCTATAATATAATCTATCTTTTTCACACTTATACCTCCTTATACTATATAACTCTATTTTTTAATTTATTAAGAACTTCATTATATCTATCTTCATTATTTTCCCATTTACAATAGATTTCCCCATAACCACGATTACGTTTTGCTCCTACAAATCTTAAATTTTTCAAAGCTAAAATTAAAATCAATAAATTTTCATCTGTATCTTTTACTAATTCAATTGCTCCTTCAAACTCTGTTCCTTGATCAATAACTTGCATATTATATAAACTAGTAGATTTTGCCGTTCCTGTTTCTTTATCAATTGCTGTTTGAAATCGTATATCTGTATATAATTCCAATACACTTTGTTTAGTAAAAATTCCTTTATATTGATTATTCAAATACTGCCAATCTTTACACATCTGCTCATAATTTGGTAAATAAAAATTCTCCATACGAATATTAGATTCACTATCACTTATTCCAAATAATTCATCTATCTCTTTAATCGTTATCCATTTTTCTTGACTAATTTCTGCCATCTCTAAAGCACTTTCATATAAAAGTCCTTTAAATCTCTTAGCAGGAAAATAAGGCATTCCATATCGGTCATGTATTACTTGTGTATCAATTGTTATATCCGACTTATTTGTAGCTAACAATAATGATGATTTTGCTATTATTTTTATTTTATATATCCCCATATCATTCACCTACTTATAATCTACTGTTCAATGAAAAATCAATCAATTCAATTGCATCAACATATCTAGTCTTTAACATTTTTTCATTTGTCATATATTGCCAAAAATCATTTGCCACAACATTTTCTTTTTGTAATTCACTCTTTAATATATTTTCTACTTCTGGACAATTTTCTAAAAACCTAACAATACTATGATTATCTTCATTTAAAACATTTCGTAAATCTTTAATTTTATTATTCGGTACACTTTTTATTTTTTCTATCAAAGAAAATAAATCACTTATATTACTTTTGTCTTTTTGTTCTTGTGTTACACAATATGGACCATAATGTAAATAGCCTTCTGGTGCTTCATATTGCTGTATACATAACTGTTCTAATGTAGGTGACATATCTCCATGTAATATAGCAAAATCTACAAAACTTTCATCATTTTGACGTGATTTTTTCTTAGCAGAACCACAAAGCTGTTCTGCTAATTCATAAGCTCTATAAAAAGGATATTTCGCAGGAACTATAGCTACCCCACCACAACAACTCATATTACTATTTATTCTCATACTTGTATTATTAAAAATTTTCTTAATATAATTTTGAGCATTAATATATTGTACTTCGTCCAATAAATATTCTTTACTGACAATCTGAATAAATCTTTTTGCATATTCCATGCCTAATCTTCCTGCACAAACAAAAGTAACATCATCTCCACCTATAATAATCGGTCTAATAGGTAAGTATTTATTTTTTATCTTATTCATATCAAGACTTTTACTATAACGATTTTCTTCAATATCCTCTATTACAGATTTTAATAATTCACGAAAACCTTTTTTTACAATTTCAGCTGTTCTTAATGATAAAGTTTTACGTTCTTGCATATTTGTACATGAAGCAAATTTTATTCCCATATTATTGCCATCTATATGAATAATACTCACATAACTTTCGCCATCTTTATAACCTAAATTATCAAACTTGCTAACAAAATCATATTTATTTTTCAATATATCTTTATATTCTTCTTTTAAATTCTCTGCTACTACATTATATGCACTTGATTTTGCTACTATTTCTGCTGATACCATTCTATTATCAAATTCATAGATAATATTATTTTTTACCCTACCTTTTAAATATTCTGCTGTTTTCCCACTATAATCACATTCTAAAGTAAAACCAACATAAGGCACATCAACCTGAGGCAAAATAATATTTTGATTATCTTTTAACTGCTTATATAAAAGACCTAAAGATTTTTGAAAATGTTCATTGTCTATATTTAATTCACCAATCGCTGCACCTGTTTTTAATCCTGGTGCCTTTATTAATATCTCTTTAGTCCAACTACCCACTATTTGCTTGCAAAGTTCAATAGTATCTGTATCTTGTTTTCTTACCAAAATAATCATGTTTCCGCCACCAATATAAGCAACTTCACATTCAATACTATCATCTTCTAACATTTGTATATTTTTCACTTCACTCCATGAAAATTCAGGCATTTTTAAATTAAAGCTAGGTAATATTTTATTTACCATTAAATCACTAAAAATACTATCTACAAGATAAGAAGCACCAATATTAGTTTTTAACCTATTACAAGAAAAAACATATTTCTGTATAGAACGTGTATCCAATAAAATTGCCCCTACTGAATTTAACATACACATTACTCCTATCAAATTAATAATTATTTCATTATATAAATATGTAAAAAAAGCCGGAGTGCCCAAAGGCACTCCATATATAATTATTACTAAAGATCTTCTTCCAAAAAACGTCTAAAATATCTCAATCCTGTATTTTCTTCTTTAACTGTTGCATATACATCTTTTAAAATTTCTTTTCTACGTTTTCTACCAGTATCATATTTTATATTTAAATAATCTGTTATAAAGGCTATTGCTTTATGCACTATTTTTTCATTTGGTTCTAAAACATATTTTTTATCTGTAGCTTTATCTATATAATTAGGATTTTCCATATCAGGAATATTTTTATTATAAAATGCTATAAACTCAATATCATCTTTTACATAATCATATAATTCTACATCCTCATGACCTCTTCTTTTAAAATCTAATACAATATATTTAAATATATACTCAAAAAAAGTTTGCGATGATTTCGATAATTTATCTTTTATCTTTTCATAAATATCTATATAAGTAAAAAACTTTTCTTTAACAATTTCAAAAGATGGCTGTCTTAACGCTTTACGTTCTAATATAGAATATTCTTTTTCTTCTTCATTTATTTGTAAAATATTTATAATAATTTTTTCTTTTAATATATTTTTTATTCTAACTAAACAGCCCTCTATTCTTGGCAACTTTATTTCTATATTCTTTATTTTATTTATATCAATACCTTTCATATTTTTTAATTGTTTTTCCAAAGCATTTTTATTCTTTATACTTCTATTGACATCTTTATCATTACTACTACTATAATCTATTTTATAAAAATTGTTTATTATACTACGTACATTTTCCTTTAAAGCTTCTAAATCTTGTTTACTTTTCGCTTTAATAATATAATCAACTTCATCTCTAGATGTTCCTTTTGAAAATTCTTCTTTACGTATATAATTATATATATCATTATTTATTATCTTATCTTCATCTAATAAATCTATATACGATAAAATATTTTTTAATAAAGAATATTTTATTGTATGATAATTAAACACTTTTTTTTCATTAAGATTTTTTATCACTTCTTTAAAAAATTCTTTATCATTTTCAAATAATTCTTTATATAAAGTTTTTACTTCTTCTTTGGCAATTTTTATTTGTAAATAATACTGACTATTTTCTTCTTTTAAAGAAGCAACAACCACTTTTAGCATATAATTAAAATATTGTTTACTAAATTCAGCTATAAAAGAACCTATTCTCCCTGTTTCTTTATACTTTTCAATATTATCATTTAAAATTTCTTTTACCAATTTAACATATTTATCTGCTCCAGCCTCATAGAAGGTTAATCTTTTATTATAATAATTTAATCTTTTCAATGCACCTAAACGCTGCTTAGCAAAAATATCATAATCTTTATCTAGACTTATTAAAATCTTAAAAATATCTAATTGTAATTCAACTTTTTTTGTATTATTTAAAATTCTATCAGCTATACCTTGTACATATATTCTTACTTTTTCTTCTAATTGAATTTTTTTCTCTCTTATTTCTTTAATTTTAGTTTTTACTAATAATTCTAATTTTAAATAATAATATTTTTCAAATATTGCTAAAAATGACGTTATCTTATTTTCTTGTTTATACTCTGTTATAAATTGCTTTAAACTTTCTTTTATACAGTCATCAAACACATATCTATCAATGCTACTTAAATATACATCATCATTTTGCATAGATAATAATTTTAAAGCTTTTTTTCTAGATTTAACAAAAATATCATAAACATTATCTAGTCTTAATAATTGATTCCTTATTTTTAACTCAATATCTTTTCTTTCTTTTGTTGTAGAAAATCCTTCAATTGAATATTGTAAATATATCTTTACATTTCCCTCTAAACTATTTTTTAATTTCTTTAATTTTTCTTTATCTATTTTTATATCTTTTTCTTCTTCTAATTCTAAATTTTCTTCAACAATCTTTTTACTTTCTGTATATTCAGCTTTAATAATTTTCTTAGAGTCATTTGTATTTCCCATATACAGTTCCTCCCTAAAAAATCAAAGTAACATCCTCATCAATCATTTATCAATAAATCTAAGGCTTTATCTAGTTTATGTTTTTGTCCAGATTTAGCATTGCCCGCAATAGCATTCAAATAAAATAATCCTGTTATATCATAAATTCTAGATTTACTTGGATCTTTAGCTTTTTCCTCAGCTGTCTTAGCTCTACTAAAACCACTATATTTCTGTGCATAAATTATAGTATCCACATCTACATTTCTAGCAGCTTTTTCAGCATAAGCTACAGCTACAAATAAACTAATAGAATATGGTTTCATACCAAATGTAACATCTACAAACAACTGGTCATTATCATTAATCAAAATTGCTACTTGTTTAAAAAATCTATTAAAAGTTAATGAATCAAACTCTGTAGTTAATGGAATTTCTTCAAATTTAAAATTTACATTACGTTCTTGAAAAATTTTTTCTACTTCTTCTCTATACTTTTTATAATTCATAGTAGCATTATTTTGTTTACCATTAACATCTTGTTCCACCGCTGTAATCACAATTACTTCATCATTAGGTTTAACTTTATCATCAATAACATATGTTAGTGGAAAATCATATCTGTTTTCACTTAATTCAAAATCGTCACTTGTGTAATACGTTGGATCTTCTGGTCTTAATGGGGCTAATAACATTGTAGATAAAAATACTTTTCTCATTTTAAAATCTCCTTTATTTTCTTAAATAAAACATCTCATTAATATCTATTGGTTTTAATTCTACCTATATTATAAAAAAACCTCTTTAAGTCTAAAAATTTACATAAAACCACCTCCTTTCTTACTCTTTACAACTTTACTTATCGAACTCTTTTTTTATTTCTTTGATAAGATTATATTTTATTATGAGCTCCAAAATATATGGTCCAAGGAAATAAATTAATATCAAACCAGGAATAAGAATAATCCATCTACTTTCAATCAGAAAATGAGCTATGCCACCAAAAAGAATACCAGCTAATATCATTAGCGAAACTTGTACAAGAAACCATACTAGTCCAAATAATGTTTTCATGATTCTCACCTCATTTTTCTTTATATATATAATATCCACCACTAAAAACAAAATCCGGCATAAAAAAGAAAAATTTTTATAAAAAAAAGACATAACTTTAAAATATATCAAAGTTATGTCTTTTCTTATTCACTTTGCAATTAAGCATCACTTGTTAATATTAATCAATAAAATAACATCACTAAAAAGCAAACAACATATCCAGCCTATTACATCATATCAATAGATGGACTCAAGAGAGACCGTACAATGTTAATGCTTAACTACTAAAATAAGTAACTAAATTATGGAAACATAATAGAGAGACCGTACAATGTTAATGCTTAACCGCAGTAAAATCAATATTCTTTTTCTTCATTATAGCTTATCAAGCCTTATTTTTCAAGGTTTATAAAAAAATTACCAACTAATATTAATTTTTAAAAGTTCTTTATCTATAAGCTTTTATCCATTTTAGCTGGTAATTTTTATTTATTAATCAATTAACTTATTTAGATTAAAGCCATCATTATTTTTCACGGCTTCATATACGTTAACCTTTGCTATACTATCATGAATTTTGATGTAATGTTTTATTTTAGCCATTAAATCTTTATTTTCTGTTCTTATAATCAAATTCGGAATTATATATTTTTGCAATAAAACAACAAATTCAGCATATAAATCCTGCCAAGTATTATTTAAATAATTTTCAGGCTCTTTAAAAACAATTATTTTAGGTTTTGCCCATTTATGACCACAAAAGAAATATCGTTCTAATAAGATTTTAAAATCCACAAAGCATCGTAAATC
Organism: Megamonas rupellensis DSM 19944; assembly: GCF_000378365.1. NCBI lineage: Bacteria > Bacillati > Bacillota > Negativicutes > Selenomonadales > Selenomonadaceae > Megamonas > Megamonas funiformis. The sequence goes on from NZ_KB899569.1 coordinate 21,615, forward strand.
TCTAGGAGCATCTGTCATATTAATTTTTTTATTTAAGTATTTATAAACAAGATAATATTCTTCATTTGAATCTTTTTCAATACTATCTACTACTTTATCTAAAATATCATAAAATTTATTAATTATATCTTCGTTAATACCATAAACTTCTAGATTTTCTCTATCAGATACATCATTTATCAAAGAAACACTATTTCCATTTGATACAAAACAAACTTCTAATACTCTTTTATATAATTTTTTCTCGCTATAAGTGAAGTCTTTTCTATAACCATTTGTTAGGATATCACAAATACCCAACGACTCCATGTTCATTACTGCATTACTTTTATTTGAAACTTTTATTTCTATGCATTGACGATCCTCCTGTATAAATCTTTTTATCTTATCATCTTCAATAAATTCTATTTGCATATCGCTATTTTCAAAAGAAACCTTAGGCATAAATTCTCTTTTTATCTTTGTTTTAACTATCTCTATGAAACTTTGCTGTAATTTATTATGTAATAACTGGTTTATCTTATCTAAATAATCTTTGATATTTATTTGTTTTGCTATTGATGATTTCTGATTTAAGATAGTATCAAATATATTTAAAATCTCTCTAATTTCTTCTTCTATAGTATTATACAAACGAACTTTTTTTCTAAGCTCTCTATCAAATTTATTAAATAAATATAACTTATTTGTATTTGATAAAGAATTAAAACTATCATTTTCTGTACATATTTCAACAATTTCAAAGGCTCTATGCTCATATAACTTATCTACATAATGACTCAATAAGATATCGCTACAAAAAATCACATTACCAATAATATCAGAAGGTACATTTTTTGAAGTTAAGATAATTGTTATCCCTTCTAATTGCATGTCTGCTTTTTTTATCTTATCTACATTTTTTAATTTTATCTGCATAAGAAAACCTCCCATAGATAATATCAATCAACAAAATATACAATTTGCCTAAAACTATTTTTATCCTTTAATGCTTTTTCTAACAAATCATTTTTCTTTAACGCTACAAATAAAGCTACTGCTTCAGCCTGACAATTTAATGATTTTTGCGGATTAAATTCTATATCTGTAAATGCATCAAAATCCATGATTGCTTCTGCTAATTCTTTATTAGAAATTAAAGCATTTATATATAGCCAACTATAAAAAAAAGTTTTTGGTCGTGAAATAAATTCTTCTCCTTGAAAATTAAAACCTATTATAGAGCCACTAGTTTTTAATCTTTTATCTTTTTTAGCTTCTTTTGATGAAACATATAATAAATCAGTATATGGTCCACCTTTTTCAAAAACTTTACTTGCTTGAAAAGCTGCTTCTACCGAAAATAAATCTTCTCCATTTTTATTTTTTACCATTAAATTAAAAGCACTTAATGCAACACCTAATGGATTTTCCGATTTACTAGAGATTTCCAATATTTTACTATTGGGATTTGATACCATAAAAACTTCATGTAAACTTTTTATATTCTTTTGTTTTTGTTTTATGGAAGTACCCTTAGAATATTCAAAATCTATCATTTTACATTTACAATACGGTTTAGTATCTGAAACAATATAAACAGGTCTTTTTGCCATGATAAATACTCCTAATTATATTCAATAAAAATTTTTAAATATTCAATAATATACATACCTATAATAATAAATTCTTTTTTTATAATAAAATTCCTTTAAAAACATATGAAATATAAAATATTAAGCATGAACCATATATTATACAATTCATGCTTAATTATAATTTTTAAAAATATCAACTTATATTTTGAGATTTATTAGCAACCAAATTTACAAATTCAGCATTTGATATCGAAATATGATATCTATCTAAAGCATATAAAACATAATCTTCTATAAATATAATAATCGATTTTGGATTTAAAGCATATGATATATCTTTCATATCTTGAGAATACCATATTATTACTGTACCTTCTTTAAAATCTATTATTTCATCAGGCTCTCCATGTTCTTTTAACATTTCTTTTTTTACATTTTCATATTGTTCTGATGTTAGTTCCTTTATAAAAGGCATGTTTATTGCTATCAATCCATTGATATAAGTCTTAACCGTATGTGTATACTCTGATATCTTTTGGCCATATAACGAACTAAATTTTTCTGATGTTTCTATTTCCCTAATATATATATCCTTATGTTCAAATAATTCCTTTGTTTTAACCCTAGGTTCTATAAACTCTAGTTCTGGTTCATATTCGCCTCTATGGTATGCCTCTAAATCTTCTATAAGTTTGCGTTTTTCTTCTTCAGTAAGCTCTTCTTCACCATATGGAGCACAATCATATATATATCCATAGTCATATGTTGTTTCATATTTCTCTTCATCTAAATTTATCATAAGCTTTATTAAATCAATAATATCTATTACTAAATCATATTTTCTAAAATATCTTAAAGCCTCAAAGATACATTGCATATTATATTTATATAAAATTTTAGTAATTTCTTTAGAGTTTAACGCATATAAATCAGACTCTACACGCCAAACTATTGTAACACCGTTTGTAAAATTTTTTATCTCATCATATTTACCATATTTTTGAGATAATTCTTCTTTTAAATTTTCAAATTGTTCAGGTGTCAATTCTTCAGTAAAAATATACTTTTCTGCCATTGCACCACCACATGAACAGCATTCAACACTAAAAACATAAGGCAAAATAGGATAACCAAAAACTGTTTGGGATGATATCTCTTTCCTCATAAGATATATTTCAAATTCATCTTTAAAAAAATTCTTCATATAATATAATTTAAAATCATTACATGGATAATTTTTATAATCACAATATTCAATAAAATCAAAAAGAGATGCAATTTTAGTTGTTGTTTCTTTAGTCATAATAAAAATCCTTTCAAAATAAAACTATAATCATAAATTCTCATTACATATTCCTAAAAAATCAAAACACAACATAAAATTTAAAAATCTTATAAAAATACTAATCATGAACTACATATTTATATAATTCATGCTTAATATAAAGATATATAGTAACTTATACAAATATTAAATTACACTTTTAGGAATATTAGTAATAATATTTATAAAATCAATAATTGATATGGATATATTATATACAGCTAAAACATCTAAAACATCATTTTTTATAAATATTGTAACAGGTTTTGAATTTAAAGCATATAATCTTTTTTCATCTTCAAAATACCAAACAATCACTGTTTCCTCTTTAAAATTCTTTATTTCATTAGGTTCACCTTTTGGGGGATATTTCTTTTTTACGCTCTCCTACTGTTCTGATATCAATTCTTTTACAAAAGATATATCCATTGCTATCATTCCACTGCCCTCCACATTAATTGCTAATGTATACGGTACAGCCTCTTAAGCATATAAAGGACCAAAATCTTTCGGAGACTTTTAGCAAAAAAGTATATATTCAAAGTTTTGAGCAATCCTTTCATCTTCGTAATCTTCTGGGGTTTCTTTATCTAAAGAAATAACTACATTTACAAAATCCTCTATTTCCATTGGCAAATTAAATGAATCTAAAATTTTTATAACACTATCTACTTCAACAATAATAAAAGCACTTGAATTTAGCATATACGCCCTTTCTTTTTCATCAACAACAAAATACCAAATCGCCATAGTATCTTCCTTATTTTTTTTTATTTTATCGGGTTTACCAATATTTTTTTCTATACTTTCAAATTGTTCATCTATCAATTTATGTTTAAATGGCAACTGAATTACTATCATCTCACTATCACAATTGTAAAACCTAAAAGCAAAAGGCATAAGCTCTTGACCACTAAAACTCTTTTTTAATGATTTTTCTTTAGCAATACCCAGTTTCATACTGTTTATCATACTTTCTATACAGAATGATTCGATTTGATTATATATATTAAATTCATAACCCGCAGATTTTATACGCTTTATCATTGATGTAATTACAGGTGTCATTTCTTTTTTCATAACAAAATTCCTTTCAAAACATACAATCACGAAATAAATATTTAATTTTTGGCATAGGCTATATAAAACTATAACCTATGCCTAGGAGCAACATTTATGTTAATTAGAATGGAGGCAAATTAATCTGAAAATATCTGTATCCAATAATTATTATACTGACTATTAGGCACATAAGCATAACCTACACCTATATAGCGAAATTTAGGATTTAAGATATTTTGTCTATGTCCTGAAGAATTCATCCAGATATCTACTACTTCTTGAGGCGAACTAGCACCAGCTGCTGCATTTTCACCAGCTGTCATATAATGGAATTTTCTTCTATCTAATACCGTATAAAACTGACTGCCATCAGGACGAGTATGAGCAAAAATTGTCGCCAATTCATTAGCTCTTATATCCGACCTGCTACATAAATATGGATTTAATATCAATGGTCTTACCCCTGCTTTTAATCGTTCTCGATTGACAAGGTCTACAACCGATTGAGCATAATTTTTATCCGTATTAGGTTCATAAACATAATTAGATGTATTGGAATAATTATAATAATAAACTGGACTTGCCATACATACAGAGCTGAACATACATAAGGAAACAATCAATAAAAAAATTCTTTTCATGAAAATCCTTCCTCTCTTTTAATGTATTATTTATAGACATTTCCATCAAAACAAAATTATATATTTTTTTTAGTATTGACTAACAATACAATTTATAAAATCTTTAATTTGCATAGATGATTTATATTTTTTTAATATATCTGCATCATCTTGTCGAAAAAACTGCGTTATTGATTTTGAATTTAAAACAATATCTATATTTTTTTTATCATCTGTATACCAAATAGTTATTGTATTATCTGCTAATTTCTCCATTTTATCTGGCTCACCAAATTCTTTTATCATCTCTTCTTTTACATAATCGTATTTTTCAGCTGTCAATTTATGTGCAAAAGGTTCATCTATTGCTATCATCTTGCCTTTATCATTGTAAACAATAATTGTAAGTGGTGCATAATCTTGTCCATAAATACTTTCAAAACCTTTTTCTAAAGGCATTTCAACTTTTATAAGATTTAATCCTAATTCTTTTACTTCTATACTATCTATTTTTGCCATATCTTCAGTAGCAGCCATACTAACACCACTTTGTAAACAAATTACAATCGCTAAAACCCAAGCCATCAATAATTTTTTCATAAATATCTTCCTCTCTTTTAAATCATTATCTTATTATATATATCTCCTGTTTTTTCCAAAATTCGGCATGGTTTTTAAAAATTTTTATAAAAAAAAGACATAACTTTAATTTAAGTTATGTCTTTCTTTCATTTTACTGCTAAGCATCACTTGTTAATATTAATCAAAAATTCACCATAAATACATTTAGCATAATTCTACAACCTAAATCACATTACACATTGTTAATGCTTAACCATTCTTTAAACATAATGACTGGACACGTGGATACAGCGACGAGACCGTACAATGTTAATGCTTAACCACAGTAAAATCAATATTCTTTTTCTTCATTATATCTTATATATCCTTATTTTTCAATCTTTCATAGAAATTTTACCAGCTGATTTCAGTTTTCTACCTATTTTTTTAATGCTTGATATTATAGGCTTTTTACTTTTTCGGCTGGTAAATTTTTATTTTGTTTCAATCTCTTCGAGCAAAACTCGTATTTCTAATGAATAAATACCAATCATCATAATATCTGCAATATACTCTACCGCTTAAATCTCTTATCCATAATAATTTCTCCCTTCTTATTTTTTATCTAATTTATATTTCTTTATCTCTTTCTACTATATATATCTCCTCCTTCTTCTAAAATTCAGCATGATTTTTTTAAGTTTATAAAAAATTAAATATTATTTTTGATAAAATAATAGCCCAATGAAAATTTCATCAGGCTATAGTTTCAATTCAATATCTGTTAAATCTCGAACATTACAGCGTAATTGTCAAGAAAATGGCTATATCTATTTTCTGCTAATATTCTATCTGCATCTTCTACGGAAATTACTACATCACATTTATTAGCCACACGTTGACGAACTTCTACAATGTCGACTACAAGAGGATTACTGCCCGCACGAGAAGTTCCCATGCGTACCTTATCCCAGCCTTGTGGTCCTTGAGCATAACCGACAACACCATAATCTATTGCATATTTTTTATCTACATTATATACACCATAAATAGCTCTACCCGAAGTATCATAAATAGCAGGGCAAAAAGTTCTGACAAGACCTGCACCTCTAGCTCTGATTACAAGACCGGTATAATTGCCATTGAGTTGAGTAGATGGATTATATGCTGGACTAGGAGCTGGCACAGGCACTTTTTGATTATTACCGATTACATTATCAAAAACCACTTGACCTAAACTTCCCACACCATACATTGGCACAGACATTGTAACTCGATAAATGCCATCTTCAGGGATATATTCTTCATCTATTACTCTAGCACCTCTGATAACGCCACTAATTTCTGAATGTATAGTATCATTTAAAGTCATAGACATTTCTACATTTGTTTCTGAATCAATAGCTACATCTTTTACTGTTTCTAATAAATTACGTTGAGCTTCTACAACTGCTGCTCTTCTTGCCATTAATTTTGCTTGACCAAATGGTCTATTTTGCGGTAATACACCATAGCCATCAGCTGTTATTGTTTCAGTCTGCGTATAAGCTGGATTTTGATATTGTGCCGATGCCTTTATAGGTGCAAAGTAAGTATTAACTGGTAAAATACCAGCACCAAAACTAAATAAAGCAACACTAGTTAAAACTATTAATGTTTTTTTCATAAAAATTCCTCCAGATCTATTTACAACTAAAACAACATTTATGTATAAAAATCATGCACTCTAAAAATCGCTAAAAATTTCTAAAGTGCATGATTTCATACAATCCTATTATTTATTATTAATATTTAAAGATTTTATTTTTTCCAATGAACTAAGCTCATCTGTATCCAGAAAATTGAAATCTAAATAATAAATACCTTCTTTACTTAATGCAACAAGCTTATCATCATCTTTCCAACCTCTCATTTCACCTAATATATTATTTTCTTGTTTTGCTACTATTTCACCAAGTTCTTTATTCATAATCTCAGTTACTTTGTCAAATTCTTCATCGGTCAATTTTTCTGGAAAACAATATTGCATTATAAATAATTTATCATCACCAAAATATGCTCTAGCTTTTCTATCCATTTCTTGACCATATAAATTTATCTTCTTATCCAAGGTTATTTCGTATACTGATAATAATGGTGTTGTTGAATATTTTGTGGAAAATTCATGATAACTTTCACCCCATGATACATCTTTAAGTTGTTCTATCGCTTTATTTGAATTTTCACTAGCAAAACTTACTGTAGGCACTAATGCTACCATAGCTAATAATACAAAAGTAATAATTGTTTTTTTCATAAAAAATGCATCCTTTCTAACCTTTTAATCTAAATAAAAAACTAAAAGAATTTTGAGCATAAGCTACTATATGTAACTTATGCTCATGAAATACAAATAACTCTATATAAAATCAATTAAGGAGTACTAATTTTTACCAATTTCTTTCATAAGCAAAACAGCCTCGTCTTTCAGATGGATAATACCAATTATCATAATAACTGCAATATGCCCTACCATCTGAAGCTCTATTATATTCTTCCCAATGAATACAATCTGAACAATTTCCACCAAAAAATCCTTTAGGAATACAAATTTTAGTTTTGATTTCGTTTACTTTGTTTTTCATAATGATTACTCCAATCTTAATCACAAAATTTTAGTTTATTTTTAAGTTTTATATTTATTTATTTTTTAATCACCCTCTTTAATTTCTACTGTATATATTACCTAGCAAATCTAAAATTCGGCATATTATTCTACTCAAACTTTAAAAAATTTCGGTATAAGCTATGAAATATAACCTATACCGAAATTTCAGAGGAGCTTATTTATTCCCCTCTTCTTATTTTGTCTTTTTTCATTGGGGTTACATCACAATCTTTTATTTTAGCTATTGAAAGATTATTTCTTACTTCTTCAACTTTAACAGTACCTACATATTTTTCATCAACGCCAAGGATTTCTCCTGTTACTGGATGAACTATTGGTTCTGTTTCAGTATAAATCGTATAAATATCTCCTTCCTTTACTCCATCATCATATCCTAAATCAAAAGTTACAGTATCTTCATCTGTGTTAACTGCGACTACCATGCCTACTAAAGGATTCATATCATTCATCCTTTCTAAGACTTTATTAGCTACTTTTTCTGCTGCGTTATAAATAAGGCTATCGCGATTTACACTCATATGACCTGGCACTAAATCACTTTTGATAAAACTCTTTAAGTTATTTTTAGTAGCACTGCTATCAGTATCAGATATCATATCAGAACTTATTATGCGTCCAGTTGTGTTATCTACAATCTGCACCGAAACCGCTACCTTGCCTTTTAAACCTTCATAAGCAAAATTATTATATGGATTTACTTCTGCTTCTACAATTTTGCCCATCAAGGTATAATCGGCTCCAGATAAATTACCGATTTCTATAGCGGAGGAACTATCCACTACACCCGAATTTTGTAAACCTAATTCTTTAAAAATTTGGTCAAGATTACTACGTTCTACTACTGTATAATTCTTATTTTGCACTAATCCATTTTGAATACTTGATTGTAATTGTTCGCAAATCATCTTGCCATATCTACTGTTTGTACCGTCAATGAAATTACCTACTGCTACAGTTTTCATTGCCGCTTCACTTACAAGACTTGTACCTAAAATCATGACAAATACTGCTAAGCTGATAAATTGTACAAAATACTTTTTCATAATAAGACCTCCATAAAAAAAATCAATAAAAATTAACCATTAACCATTAAATTTTTTCCTTATCACCTCCTTTCATTATATATATACTCTTATTTTTCTAAAATTCGGCATTAAGTTTCTAAAATTTTTATAAAAATTTTTAATTTTATCTAACTAAGTAAATCTAAGATAATATACATACCGACACCAATTACGACTAAAAGACTGACAAAATCTATTATTAAACCTAGAAAAAAACTTAAAACATATAATATACCCTGCCATATTTGTTCATGAAAAATAATTACTGCTATTATAGCCAATATTGATAAAATTAAATTTTTCATCCAAGTTTTCATGATTACCACCTCATCAATTCTCTAATATACATATCTTCCATTTTTTCTAAAATCTGGCATTGTTTTTAAAATTTTTTATCTATGTTATATCTTTTTTTCTATTTCCTATTTATTTTTCCAATATCATCTTTAATCTCTACTATACATATTACCTAGCAAATTTAAAATTCGGCATTATTTATTAAAAAAAGTTTTCGGTATAAGCTATCAAATAACCTATACCGAAATTAAAAGGAGTGTTTCTATTTACATTTTTATTGCTTTCTATTATATATATCTTCTACTTTTTCTAAAATCTGGCATTCTTTTTAAAAATTTTTATAAAAAAAAGACATAACTTTAATCTAAGTTATGTCTTCTTTCATTCATTTTACTGCTAAGCATCACTTGTTAATATTAATCAATAATTCATCATAAATACATTTAGCATAATTCTACAACCTAAATCACATTGTACAATATTAATACTTAACCACTGTAGTGAAGGTGATATGTGGCGGAGACCGTACAATGTTAATGCTTAACCGCAGTAAAATCAATATTCTTTTTCCTCATTATATCTTATATATCCTTATTTTTCAATCTTTCATAGAAATCTTACCAGCCGATTTCAATTTTCTGCCTATTTTTTTAAGACTTGATATTATAGGCTTCTTACTTTTTCGGCTGGCAAAACTCATCTTCTTTTATTCCTTCCGAGCAAAGCAGCCTCGTCTTTCTGATGGATAATACCAATCATCATAATAACTACAAAATGCTCTACCGCTTGAGTCTCTATTATATTCTTCCCAATACCGACAACCTGAACAATTCCCACCGAAAGCTCCCTTTGGAATACAAATTTTTGTTTTAATTTCATTTGCTTTGTTTTTCATAATACTAGCTCCAATCTTAATCATAAAATTTTAGTTTACCTTTAAATTTAATATTTATTTATTTTTTCATCACCCTTTTTAATCTTTACTATATATATCCCCTACTTTTTCCAAAATTCGGCACAGTTTTTAAAAATTTTTATAAAAAAAGACATAACTTTTAATCTAAGTTATGTCTTTCTTTCATTTTACTGCTAAGCATCACTTGTTAATATTAATCAAAAATTCACCATAAATTAATTTAGCATTATTCTACAATCTGAATTACATTGTACAGTGTTAATGCTTAACACATCAGTATCATCAACTTGAGTATTTATATGGTCACTGGAGACCGTACAATGTTAATGCTTAACTCGACCACATTGGACAATAGGAGCACTTGCTTATAACGGGAGACCGTACAATGTTAATGCTTAACTCTGCTTTTACAAATGATATTCGTAAGGAATTGGACGGGAGACCGTACAATGTTAATGCTTAACATAAAAAGTTTAGGAGGTAAGAAATAATGGCCATACGGGAGACCGTACAATGTTAATGCTTAACTTGCGTCCATGTAAAAAGCAGGCAAGCGAATTTCTACGGGAGACCGTACAATGTTAATGCTTAACCCATATCAGCGTGCCTAGATGCTTATTCTAGGAGAGACGGGAGACCGTACAATGTTAATGCTTAACCGCAGTAAAATCAATATTCTTTTTCTTCATTATATCTTATATATCCTTATTTTTCAATCTTTCATAGAAAATTTACCAGCCGATTTCAGTTTTCTGCCTATCCTTCTTAATGCTTGATTTCATAGGCTTTTTACTTTTTCGGCTGGTAAATAAAACTTAATATACTACTATCGTTAAAGTATTATACGTAATTTGTTGCAGTTTAAGATTGCAATTTACATTTTGAATTAACTGATTATAAATATTCTGTGGTGTTCCTGAATATTTTATATTAATAGTTGCTGTACCTTCATTATAACTATTTACCCTTGCTGAATTTACTCCTCGAATATTCTGTAAAGCGTTATTTACCATATTCACTTTATTATAATCAGTGGTTATAATTTTTAGTTCTATATTTTGTGTATTTTCACTACCATAATTTAAAAGCTTTTCTACAATATAATCTCCCATTTTTTCACCAGCATTATTCAATGCTTTTTTCCCTGCTATAAATTCTGTTACATCAGCAGCTTTGCCATAAGTGCCATTAGCAGAAATTATTTGTCCCGTTTTTGCTATAAAGATTTTAGCTTCTAAACGAGCATTGCATGATAAAATCCCTGTATTTCTTCCTCTGCCATTACCAATAAACTTACTTACATCACCAACACCCTCACTAAAAGCTTCACCTACTACTAATATATCTACATTTAAATTATTAGCGATATTTTGCATATCTTGATTTGTCAAATAATCTAACTTGCCAATGGTATCTCTCATACCTTCTGCATACACTATTCTACTAAATCCAGCTTCTATCAATTTATTGATTACAGCCGTTTCACCAGCAGGGTCAGGAATTTTAGCTCTGATATGATATTCAGGAATTATAACCGCAATCTTTGGGTCACGAAGTTGACGATTAATTATACCCAGTCTTGTAAGCTCATTCATCAATTTCGAATTAGGATTTGTATCCACATCAGCTAAAATATTAACTTCATACAAACCATCTTCAAGCCATCTTTTATTTATCACTTGATAATTGGTGATATAACCTTTAGAAAATTTATAAATTTCATCATTAAGTAACATACCATTTTTGACCAATGTAGTCGAATCTACCATAGTACCGACCGCTTGCTCTATTGCATTTCTAAGTGCATCTCTTTCTGCTTCATCATAATTCATACCATGACCAGATACATTTACTGATTGTGCTGATGCTACTGCCCACCATAAACTACACAAAAGGCATACTATTATCATTACATATTTTTTCATAAATATCACCTCATCATTGTTATATTATATCTATCACCTATTTTTACCAAAAAACGGCATGAAAAATGATATCATGCCGTTTTTTTTATTAAAATTTTTCATCTATTAAATTAACACTATTGATTATTGCCTGTGCTATATCAAAATTACTTTCTCTACTAGCTGCCAAACTATTAGCATGACTAACTTGATTACGCCAATCATTAACATAATTAGAATACTCTTCTACAAATTGTAATAATCGTTCTTTAGGCAATCTTGTCTCTATAATATTTTTTTCTAACATCTCCTTGAATACTTCTTTTCGCTCTTTTGATTTTTCTCCAGTAGTTAATTTCTTATCCTCTTTTAACCCAAAATATGCTATTATTTTATCTTTATCAACATTTTTAACAGCATTTAAAATAACTGCTTCTAAATTACCATCTTCACGACTGACTCTTTTTGCCAAATATGATTTAAAATCACCTAAATGGTTCTTAGGCATACTCTCTTTTAAAATATACTTTATTACATTATCTTTTGCTAGGCTATCAACCTTTTTATTAAAACGAAGTTTTTCTGAGGCTTTATCAAATTGTTTAATAAATTTTACTATTTCTTCTAAAAATTTATCAAAAATTTTATTCTTTCCTTTTATTTTTCCTAAAATTTTTGTAGCTGATAATCCTCTATCAATCAATATTCTAATTGTATTATAAGTTAACTCATTTATTTCTATATTCTCCGTATTTGTTTGTATTTCTTCTTTTCTATAGTTTTTAAAAAAATTAACTTGCCAGTTTGACCAAGCTTTATTTTTTCTACATTCTTCTTCAATAGAAGCATCTTTTATTATTACTAATTTATTTTCAATTAAATATACTGGTATCCATTCTGTATAAAAAGTTATTGCTGCTTGTAAAAAATCTCTTTTAGCGCACCATTTTATAATAGCAGGTACACTACTAGGCTTATTATCTTTAGGCAATATATCTGCGTATGTTTTCTCTATTACTAATATTAATTTAGCAAAAAACAATTCTTGTTCACTCAATCTATTAGCCTTTAGCTTTATTATTCTTTTGTAAATACTTAAAGCTTCTCCTAATAAAGATAATACATTTGTCATATCTTTATAATTTGTGCAAACTTTTATTGCCTCTGAAAAATCTCTCATCTCTTCTAATAATAATTCAAGTGCTGAAGAACTTGTTCTTAGTTTTTTACTATTTAACTTGTCAAAATAATTTTGAATTTGATTTACACTGCCAAATGAATTAAATTCTTCTGCTCCACCTAGTAGTGTAAACATATCCATGATATCACTAGCATTTTCTATCTTTGCAGTATTAAAATTCACATACAAAACCAAACCAAGTTCCATACCTATATATTTCAACATTCTAATCAATGCCAACATCAACATTGAAGCATGTCTTAAACCACCAGTCATATCTACATGGATAACTACTGTATCATCAGGATTTTTTTCTTTATAAGCCTGCAATTTATCAAACATTTCAGATATGCTTTTAAAAGAGCCTTTCATTTCTCCATTGTTATAAAGCGGTACATCAATTATCTTATCTTTATAATATTCATCTTGTATGAGTTCTTTAAATTTATCTAAAGATGTTTCTCGCACTTGTTCAGAAATAAAAGCATATATCTCATCTATCTGTTGCTGTTCTTGATTTAATTTCCATGCTATATACTTCAATGCTGTTTCATTAGTATGCTTGCAATTAGCTTTAAATAAATTACTATCATCTGTGTATTCTTTCTCAACACTATCATCACGATATAAACTCATTATAAATAAAACTATGTTTTTAACCATAATTACACCGCCTTATTTTTTTGTTATTTATAATATTTCTATCTTTATCTTATACTTCCTTCTTATATGGCACTTGCAAAACAAGTGCCATATAAATTACCTATTTTATAAAAATCAAGCAACTCGATGATATTTGTTCTTTTTCTCATTATTTAAAACAAAATCATCTAATTCAAGATAATCAACAAGATACGATATATTATGATTAAAATATTTCTTCAAAATCATTAAAGATGTGTCATTACTTCGATTATACAATATTTTATTAAGTAATATCGGCGATTTACATAAATTATAACAACTTTTCTTATACTTTTTGCTAAAAGCATATCTATAACCTCTTTTAGGAATGAGTACATAGTAATCCAAATAATTTTTAAATTTAGTTGAAACTTTAGCAACTACACAGATATTATTTTTTAAAGATATTTTACTCATAAACAATCAACCTTTCTTCTAAAACCAATATTATTTATCCCTTTTTAATATATATCCTCTATAAAAAACAAAATCCGGCATAAACTCATAAAATTTTTTCAAAAATCTAAAAAAATTCATGAAAACTCTATCTGCCTTAATATTTCAACTAAATATACACCTTTTCTAAACTATGCTACAATAATTGATTGTTTCATATAAAAAGCCTATATCAGCATATAAAATTAGCTGATATAGGCTTTTTCATATCTTCATCAAATATTAAATTCTACTTTGCCACTTATTCTAGCTTGTTCTAATACTCTCATAACATTTAAACTATGTTCTAATGTTTTATAACAAGTAGCTAAATCTTGTTGTTTAAATATTTCTGTGAAGGCTACAAATTCATTGACCATGCGATGATTGTATTTTTCTTTATTTATCAAAATTTCTTCTTCACCTTTTTTATGAACTTTGACTAACGCACAAGCATTTGGTGCTCCTACTAATTCCATATAGCCTTTTTCACCTTGAAATACAATTCCGCTGATACTTTCAGAATCTTTAGCTGCACTACATACTACTGTATAATCATCATAATCTAATAATGCTGTACCTGAAATATCTATGCCATTAAAACCAAGGTTTGGTCGATAAATAACTTCTTTTGGTGTGCCTAATACGCCCATAACAAAATGTAAATTATAAATATTTAAATCATATAAAGCACCCCCTGCATGTTCAGGGCTAAATGCTGGAGCTACATCTTTATTTAAATATCTATCATAACGGCTAGAATATTGTGCATAATTAGCATGAACATAACGCAATTGACCAATTTGCTCTAAATTTTCTTTTATATATTGATAATTTGGCGCATATAAAATAGTTATAGCTTCAAATAAAAATAGATTTTTAGCTTTAGCTAAATCTATTAATTCTTGTGTCTGTTTTGCTGTAATGGTAAAAGGTTTTTCACAAATGACGTTTTTCCCTACTTCTAGTGCTTTTTTTGTATATTCATAATGCACATTGTTGGCTACAGCTACATAAATAAAATCTATTTCGCCATCTTCTAGCATTTGATTATAATCTGTATATATTTTAGCGATATTAAATTTATCTGCTATTTCTTCTGCTTTTTGTCTGCTCTGTGGTCGACTACATATAGCTACAATTTCTAAATCTTGAATATTTTTTGTAGCTCCTATCATTTCATGTACAATTTTGCCGTTTCCAGCAATACCTATTTTCATAAGTATTCCCCCTTTAATATTTAGTTATATTTTGAATTATTTTTATCCCTGTATTTATTTCTGCCAAAGATAAAGTGGCAAAACTCAAACGTATTTGTTTATTGGGAGCATTGCGTACAAAAAATGGTGCACCATCGCAAATTATTACCCCTTCATTTCTAGCTTTTTCAATTATCTCACTTGCATTTAATCTATCCGGCAAATTTAGCCACAAAGATAATCCCCCTTGTGGTTTTAAATAATCTATATCTTTAGGCAAATATTTTTTTGCCATTCTAAGAGCAAATTCAAATTGTGTTTTATACACACTGCGAATAGAATTTAAATGTTCTTGCCATAATCCTTCACGCAAATAATAATCAAAAACTCTCTGTGTAAGTCCAGAAGTTGCTATATCTGAAATATGTTTTACATTTAATAAAGTCTGTGCCAATACTTGAGGCATGATTAAATAAGCAAGCCTTAATCCTGGCATGAAAATCTTTGATAAACTGCGAATATAAATCACTCGATCATCTGTATCATACGCTTTTAAAGGTATAGGAGATTTTTCTTGATAACAAAGACCACTTATATAATCATCTTCCAAAATATAAGCATTATAAAAACGAGCCAATCCCATTAAACGGCGACAATTAGCTTTTGTATAAGATATACCTGTAGGATTTTGAATATTAGGCATCACATATATCAATTTAGGTCTAAATTTCCTTAATTTATTTTCGAGGTCAACTAAGTCAATACCTTCTTTTGTCAATTTAATATCTATAATTTTTGCCCCACAAGAGCGAAAAGCCGCTATCGCTCCTGGATAAGTTGGATTTTCTACAAATACAATATCTCCATGTTTTAAAATAGCACGTGCCACTATATCTATGCCTTGTTGTGCACCTGAAATAATTTGAATGTATTCTGGCGTTGTATTTATCCTTTTTTTCGCTAATTCTTGAGTAATCGATTGGCGAAGTGGCAAATAGCCTTGACTGTCTTGATATGTAAATGCATATCCTTTGTCTCTTTCCAAAATTTTATTTACCACTTGCTTAAAAGTCTCTATGGAAATCATATCCGGATTTAAGGATATCGTACTCATATTTATCACATTTTTTTGACCTTGCAAAATTTTTAAGTCATCAGTTAAATCAATGGGAATGTGATTATTCTCTTCTAATTCATCAATAGTATTAATCACTTGTTCAGCCACATAACTTCCGCTACCACGCTTACTAAAAATAAAACCATTTTTTTCTAATTCTTTGTAAGCATTAACCACTGTACTTGGATTTACTTGCAAATTTTGAGCTAGACTTCGCACAGCTGGTAATTTATACCCTGGTGATAATAAGTGCTGTTTTATCATTAATTTTATTTGCTCATATAATTGTACATATAAAGGCTCTTTTAAATCTTTGTCTAATTGTATCGATACAAATTCAATTAATTTATCCTTCATTCTTGCTATTTTTTTCTCCTTTATCTATAATTTATAAAATTTAATTTGCAAATTTAAATATTGTATTGATACAATTTTATCATTTTAA
This sequence comes from Megamonas rupellensis DSM 19944, assembly GCF_000378365.1. Lineage (NCBI taxonomy): Bacteria > Bacillati > Bacillota > Negativicutes > Selenomonadales > Selenomonadaceae > Megamonas > Megamonas funiformis. Next base: position 38,668 of record NZ_KB899569.1, read on the forward strand.
TTAATATACTACAATCAAAGGAGTCTATCATGAATAATCGTTACAATTTAAATAAAAATCTTGCACAAATGCTCAAAGGCGGAGTTATCATGGATGTAACCAACGTAGAGCAAGCAAAAATAGCTCAAGAAGCTGGTGCTGTTGCAGTTATGGCACTTGAACGCGTACCTGCTGATATACGTCGTGAAGGTGGAGTTGCTCGTATGTCAGATCCTAAAATGATACGAGAAATTAAAGAAGCTGTTTCTATCCCTGTTATGGCAAAAGCTCGCATTGGTCACTTTGCTGAAGCTCAAATATTACAAGCTATCGGCATTGATTATATTGATGAATCAGAAGTTTTAACACCAGCTGATGACGAAAATCATATCTATAAACAAGATTTTGATATTCCTTTTGTTTGTGGTGCTAGAAATTTAGGTGAAGCACTTCGTCGAATTGGTGAAGGTGCTAGTATGATTAGAACAAAAGGTGAAGCAGGTACTGGAAACGTCGTTGAAGCTGTTCGTCATTTTAGAACTATGCAAAAAGATATTAATAGAGTAAAATCTGCCACATCTAGTGAGTTAATGCATATCGCTAAAGAAATGGGAGCACCTTTTGATTTAGTTTGTTATGTACATGAACATGGAAAACTTCCTGTTGTTAATTTTGCAGCTGGTGGTATTGCCACTCCTGCTGATGCTGCCTTAATGATGCAATTAGGTGTTGATGGTGTATTTGTAGGCTCTGGTATCTTCAAATCCGGGGATCCACAAAAACGAGCAAAAGCTATTGTCGAAGCTACTACTTTTTACAATGATCCTGAAAAACTAGCTAAAATATCAGAAAATCTCGGTGAAGCTATGGTCGGTATAGAAATAGATACTATTCCTCAAGAACAACAAATGGCAAAACGTGGCTGGTAATGTGATATGAATAAAATAATTGGTATTTTAGGTATGCAAGGGGCTATTGCTGAACATCAAGAAATCTTATTGCAAATACCACATACAAAAACTCGTATAGTAAAAACAGCCAAAGATTTAGATTGTATTGATGGGCTTATTTTACCTGGTGGCGAGTCTACAGCTATAGGAAAACTTCTTGATTATTTTAGCTTAAAAGAAATTTTACAGCAAAAAATCATTTCAGGTTTACCTGTATTTGGCACTTGTGCTGGTTTAATTTTGCTTGCTAAAAATATTGAAAATCAAACAAATACGCATCTTGCAACTATGGATATAACAGTTAAACGCAATGGCTATGGCTCTCAATTAGATAGTTTTTCTACCAATTTATTAATTCCTACCATAGATAAAAATATGCCTATTCCTTTAGTATTTATTCGTGCTCCCTACATCACTAAAACAAGTAAAGATGTACAAATTTTAGCTACTTTAGATAATAAAATCATAGCTGCACGACAAAAAAATATGCTTGTAAGCTCTTTTCACCCTGAATTAACTAATGATTTAAGATTTCATCAATATTTCTTATCTATGATATAAAACTAAAAAACAGCCTCCTAAAAATAATTAATTTTCAGAGGCTGTTTTTTATTAAATTAATATTTATCTATCAACTTTTCTTAGAATTCTAACTACAATAAAATGATATATCAATAATCCCACTAAACCAACTATGCCTACTCCTAATAAAACACCTGCATAGTGATTTACTAAATCTGATGAAGATACACTAAACATTAAATCTTTTTTATCTATAAAATATGCTGAATAAGTAAAACCTACCGACATCGCAATATTAATACATAAATTATAAAAACCTAATGCTGTACCTGCGTTTTCTACAGGAACTAATTTTAATCCTATATCAATAAGTGGTGCATACATAAAAGCATAAAAACAGGAAAAAATAACTATTATAATTGTAAATAAAATTATTGGCTGTCCAATTAATAAAATACTTACAAATACACTTAATATTATCATTGCAATAGCTAAATATACACATTGTTTACTTGAAAAATATTTGCTAAATTTTCCTGATAATGCGCCAACTATTGCTGCTGAAATACATGCTGGAATAAACATTAACGATATAGTATCTAAATTTACTTTATATACTTCAGTCAATAAGAACGAAAATGAACTTAAAGCATATGAAGCATACAATGAATAGATTATAAATGCTACAATTAAAACGCTAGCATATAATTTATTTTTAAAGAAATCTATACTGATAAATGCCTTTTTATTTTTAGTTATATATGCGAAAAATACTGCTACAGATAAAATAAATCCGCCAAATACATACCAATCAAAAGAAGAAATACATATCAATATAGATGTAGCTGTAATCGCTACTAATATCATACCAATGATATCTACATTACTTTTACTGCCGCTATCTTTTGGTAAATATTTCCATAAAAACGGTATTAATACAAGTGTAAATAATGGTATTAAAAATAATTCATGCCACTGTAAATAAGTAGAAATAAATCCACCCGTTAATAAACCAATAACAGTTGCAATCTGGAAACTACTCGTACTAAATCCCATATATTTCTTTTGCTCTTTAGGATTTAAATATTTAGCTACTGTAATTAGATATAAAGTCTCTGTAGCACCTAAACCTGTAGATTGAATAACACGAGCTGCCACTACTAACCAATAATTTTCATGAACTACATATCCAATTAATGAGCCTGTACAAATTAAAATTATACCTGCTACTAAAAGATTTCTAATACTTATAGAGTCAGATAATGCTGCATATACTACAGCTCCAATACCAATTACCAATCCAGATAAAGTCACTTGCCAACTAACTGTACTTGCTGATACTCCAAAATAATTCACTAATTCAGGAGAAATAATCTTAAAAGAATTATCTATAACTAATGAAAAAATCATTAAAAATAAAATCATAGGTACAATTATATTAACTTTTATAGGTGTTTTATCTGCAGGAGTTTGTAAATTATCCATTAAAATGCTCCTATTCTAATAAACCTAAAAAACTTTTACCATTTTCCATAGATTTAACTTTAAAATTATCTATAATTGTCGCTGATATATCGGCAAATTTTCCTATAGGTAATACACCCTTTTGTTTAAATTGTTTGCTATATGCTAATAATGGTACATATTCTCTCGTATGGTCAGTGCCTTTATATGTTGGGTCATTGCCATGGTCAGCTGTAATTATCAATAAATCATCATCATGCATATTTTCTATAATCTCAGGAATTCTTGCATCAAATTCTGCTAGTGCTTTAGCATAACCTTCTACATCACGTCGATGTCCATATGAAGCATCAAAATCCACTAAATTAGTAAAACTCAAACCTTCAAAATCTTGTTTTAATACATCTACTAATTTATCTACACCGTCCATATTACTTTTTGTATATACGAATTCTGTTATGCCCTGTCCATTAAAAATATCATTTATCTTTCCAATAGCAATAACATCTTTTCCTGCTCCTTTTAACATATCTAAGGCAGTTTTTCCATGAGGATTTAAGGCATAATCATGACGATTACTAGTGCGTACAAAATTTTCTTCTGTACCTAAATATGGACGCGCAATTATTCTTCCTACTAAATATGGTTCTTTATCTGTTATACTGCGAACATATTTACAAATTTTATATAATTCTTCTAATGGTATAATTTCTTCATGTGCTGCTATCTGTAAAACTGGATCAGCTGATGTATAAATTATTAAATCTCCAGTTTCCATTTGATGTTTACCATAATCATCTAAAACTTTTGTACCACTATATGGCTTATTGCATACAACTTTTCTACCAGAAAAATCTTCTATTTTTTTAATTAATTCTTCTGGAAAACCTTCTGGATACACTTTAAATGGTTTTTCTGTTTTTAAACCCATAAGTTCCCAGTGACCTGTCATAGTATCTTTACCAACTGAGACTTCTTCTAATCTTGTAACATAACCAATTTGATGTTTATTTTTATCTATTCCTTGTAAATCACGAATAGCACCAATACCTAATCTTTCCAAATATGGGATATTTAAATTCGTATATTTAGCTATATTACCTAATGTATCTGCTCCTTCATCATTAAATAACTTTGCATCTGGAGCTTGTCCAATTCCTACAGAATCTAATACAATTACATGCACTCTTTTAAAAGACATTATCTTCACCTCAAATTATCTAGTAGCAACTTCAAGCGCAATATCCATCATTTTTGTAAAAGAAGTCTGTCTTTCTTCTGGAGTTGTTTTCTTGCCTGTAATAATATGGTCGCTAACTGTCATAATACTTAATGCTTCTACACCTAAATATATAGCATTCCAATAAAGTGCTGCTGTTTCCATATCTACTGATAATACATTTAAATCCATCCATTTTTTTAATGCATCAGCATCTGCATTGTAAAAGAAATCAGAAGATAATACATTTCCTACATGTGATGTTTGAGCGTGTTTTTCACAAGTAGCTTCTGCATCTTTTAATAAATTAAATGAAGCTATTGCTGGTAATGTACCTGGTAAATTATATTGACTTGCATAATTAGAATCAGTTGCTGCCCCCATGGCTAATACAACATCATATAAATTCATATTCTTTTGCATAGCCCCACAAGTACCAATTCTAATCAATCTTTTCACATCAAAAAATTTGATTAATTCATAAGAATATAGCGCCATACTTGGCATTCCCATACCAGTTCCCATAACAGAAACTAGTTTTCCTTTATATTCTCCTGTATATCCAAACATATTTCTTACAGAATTAAATCTTTGTGCATTTTCTAAGAAATTTTCAGCGATAAATTTTGCTCTTAATGGATCTCCTGGTAATAAGATAGACTCTGCAATTCTTGCGTTATTTTCTAATTTAATATGTGGTGTATTCATGATTATTTCCTCCAATGTTTTTAAAACGATAAATTTTCTAAAAAATTATACAATATATTAACTCGTATATTTTTTTAATTATTTTCTATACAAGTATTTATATCATTTCTTAGAGTGATTTGTCAATATAAAATTTAAAAACCATTATAAAATCAACAATTACATATCTATTATTTTATAGAACCATAAAATAATCACTAAAAAAATCAATATACAAGTTGTTGAAATTGTTCTTTTTTCTGTTAAAATATAATTAAGTATTAGAACACACTTTAGAAGAAAGAGCTGAATTATTTTGAAAAAAACCGCCAAAATTCCTTTATATGTAAAAACATATGAGAGTTTATTTGATAAGATAAAATCTGGTGAATTTAAAAATCAATTACCTAGTGAAACGGATTTATCTGCTCAATTAAAAGTTAGTCGTACTACACTTCGCCAAGCTTTAGCCCTTTTACAAGACGATGGCTTAATAAAAAACCTCCACGGTATTGGTAATTTCATAGTTAACCCTAATGACATCAATAATACCGCTACTACACTTGAAAAAGTTTCCAATCCACTTTATCAAACACATAGTGAAACTTTTGATGATCATGATATTTCTTTTAAATTAGTTTTAGATAGTGAATATACTAAAGATATATTTCATCAACGTTCTTCTGCTGTTGTATCTTGTGAACGTTGTTATTTTAAAAAGAAAAAGTCTCTTGCTTTTGTTTTTACCTTTTTGCCTATAAATTCTATTGATTTACTCAATATAGATTTAAATGATAAAGACTCTCTATTTAATGCACTAGAACATGATATTTATAAAATTTGTACTAAATCTGATTTAGAAATCAAAATATCTAATGCTGGAACGACCATTACACAAAAATATAAAATGTTTGATAGCAATCAATGTGTCTTAATTATGGAAACTTTATACAAAGATGATAAAGTTATTTGTCACAATAAATTCTATATTCCCAAACAATTTGCCAACATAAAAATATCTAGAAAATAAAAAAAGCAGGAAAAATCCTGCTTTTTATTTATTATAAACTTGCCCTAAATAATGTGTTACAAACTGTTGTGCTATTCTGCCGGAGCGTCCAGAATGTTCTTTTTCCCATGCCCCAGCTTTTACGCGCAATTCTTCTTTAGATAATTCTATGCCATGCTGTTTTAATAAACCATCTACAATATCTAAATATTCTTGTTGGTTTGGTGCCATATAATAGATGATTAAACCAAATCTATCAGAAAGTGAAATTGTTTCATTCAATGTATCACTGCGGTGCATATCATCATCATTTGCCCCTCTATCTTTATAACTTTCTTTAATTAAATGACGGCGATTTGATGTAGCATAAATAAGTACATTTTCAGGTTTTGCCGAAGCACCACCTTCAATTGCTGATTTTAAATATTTATATTCCACTTCAAATTCTTCAAAAGATAAATCATCTAAGAAAATGATGAATTTCTTACTGCTAAAATCTCGCAAACGCTCCATAATAACAGGTAAATCTATTAATTGTTCTTTAGTTAATTGAACTAAACGCAAACCCTTATCAAAGAAAGAATTAACCACTGCTTTTACACCTGAAGATTTTCCTGTACCTCTTGCCCCTACAAGTAAAACATTATTTGCTGGCTTATCTTCTACAAAGGCTTTCGTATTGGCTAATAATTCTTGTTTTTGATATTCATAGCCGATTAAATCTTGAAGCTTCATAGTTTCAAAATGTTTAATACCAACTAAACTATCCTCATCACTATCCCAACGGAAAGCTCGATAATCTGCCATATCTCCACTGCCAAATGTTCTATAATAATTAATAAAAACATCTGCCTTATCCTTGCTAGTTTGTGCTTTATCTAGGTTTTCTACTAATAAATTAAACGCTGTAGATTGATTAATATTTGTCGGTTCATAATCATCTAATAAATCGCAATCCAAAAGTAAACTAGGTTTTAAAAGCAATAATTTTTCTATTAATTCAATATCATGACAAAAAGCTTGATACAAACTTTTACCGATTTTACCACCAGATTTTTCCACTGCATAAGACACACAATTACTTTGATGAGCCACAGTATAAATCATATATGAACGTATAATATTTCCAGATAAACCCAACTGCTCTGCTTTATTAATCAACTTAGCAGCAACAGCCCCTTTATTTAAATTTTCTCGAGAAATAGTTTTCTCGATATCTCTAAAAACATCATCATTGAATAAATCTTGAAATACCAATAAATTATGTAAATCCATAAAAATACTCCTTTCAAATGCGTTTCCTTATAGTTTACAACATTTCAATAAAAAATTAAACATACCAGCAAAAATTATTTTATAAACTATGCAAAAGTATCTATGGAAAAAACAAATATAAAATAAAAACCTCGAGAAACATAAAACTACCTTTCTCGAGGTTTTTATTATTAATAATATAAACTTCTGTTATTTTCCGTTATATTATTATTTGTCAAATACAGAGATATCTAATTGGTCAAAACCACTCAATAATTCCTTCATCATTGCTGTGATTTTTGCACAATCGCCTTCACCATTACCTTCTACATTAAGTGGCATATTAGGATCATGCAAAGATTGACGAAGCAATGCCCAACCATTTGCTTCACCTTTAAAGCTAATGCGTACACCTTCATAATTTGGTGTTACAATATGATAGCCTTTTTCTTTTGCACGAGCAGTAAATACTTCTAAAACTTTTGCCCCATAAGCTTTGAAATCTTCACCTTTTAATTTTAAGCGATATTCTGCTGTTTCAAATTGTGGTTCAAGTTTTTCAATCAAGCTATTTAAAGTTTTGCCTTCTGCTTTAGTTTTAGCTGCAGCAATTAAGAGTTTAACTGCCATATATGCACCATCATCAAGATAATAATTTTCTTTAAGTGCACCATGACCACTTGTTTCAATAGCGAGTGGAGATACTACGCCTTCTTCATTTAAGCGTTTGCATTCATTGATTACATTTTTATAGCCACGTTGGAAACGATGATGTTTTAACTGTAATTCACCTTCTAAAAATGCAGTCAATTTATCGGAAGTTACAGAGTCAGTAACAATAGTGGAATTTGGATAATCTTTCACTAAGATAGCAGCCATCATAGCAATTAGTGCATCACGATTTACTTCTTGACCATCGCTAAATACAGCAGACATTCTATCTACATCAGTGTCAAAAATCAAACCTAAATCAGCTTTATTATTAAGCACTGCACCGCGAATAGCGTCCATAGCTTCTTTATTTTCTGGATTTGGAATGTGATTTGGGAAATGTCCATCTGGATCTAAGTATAAGCTACCTGTAGTATCTGCACCTAACTGAGCTAAAACTTTTTGAGCAAAAAATCCGCCAGCACCGTTACCTGCATCTACTACGATATGATTGCCTGTAAGTGGTTTATCATAATTATCTTTACTGTTGATACCTTCACGGATTTTTGTGCAAAGATTTTCAGCATAAAGAGAAACTAAATCAAATTTTTCTACATTACTAATATCCACTGTTTGTTCAGTCAATTCGCAAGCGATTTTGAGCATATCAGTGAGGTCTTTCTTTTCCATACCGCCATTTTCTGGTTCAAAGAATTTTATACCATTGCGATTAAATGGAAGATGACTTGCAGTAATCATCATAGAACCATCATATTTTGTTTCTTCATATACTAAAGACATAAACATAGCTGGAGTTGTAGCCATAGAACAATCAACAGCTGTTGCCCCTTGAGCTACAATTGCCATTAAAGCTTGTTGTTTTAACATTGGTGCAGAAATACGAGAATCATGACCTACTGCAATTTTTAATTCACTTGCTTTTTTACCACTTTTTTTGCTGAGCCATAAAACGAAAGCTTGCACAATGCGATTAGCATATTCTGGTGTCAAAGTAACAGGTTCATCAGCTACACCTTCAACTGCTACACCTCTGACATCACTGCCATTTTGTAATTTTAAAATTGGATCCATAAAATCTACCCCTTTTTCTCTTAATCTATACTAAATATCTTTACGATATGTAGCTCTTTATCACTGTTAAAAATTCCTCACCATATTTTTGTAATTTAAATTCACCTACACCGCGAATATTTTTCATCAATTCTAAATCAGTCGGTTTATCTGTTGCCATCTGTGTAAGTGTAGCATCAGAAAAAATCATATATGGTGGTAATTTTTCTTTTGTCGCTAATTCTTTACGCAAACTGCGCAAAGCTTCAAATAATTCACCTTTAGCCTTGACTTTTTTTACAATTACCATCTTTTGCCAAACCTTTTTTTGACCGCGAAGCACTTGCCATGATAATTCATTTAAAGTAACCACTGGATATTGGCTTTCTGTGATATCTAAATATTGCATAGCACTAAGTCTCAAAATTAAATCACTGATATCTTTTAGCTTTCGCTCTTTCATCAAGCCATACGTAGATAAACGCTCAAAATTAAATTGTCTTACCTTCGCACTTTTTGAACCTTTTAAGACTTCAGCTATCATTTTCACGCCGAAACGTTCATGCATACGATAGACACACGATAAAACCTTTTGTGCGTCAATTGTAATATCTATTAATTCGCCTTCTAATTTGCAATTACTACAATTATCACAATGTTCTTCCACATCAAATTCACCAAAATAATGCAGGATAAATGCTCTTAGACATTGTGGTGTATGACAATAATCCACCATAGACTGCAATCTTTTATATTCTAATTGTTGGCGAATTTCACTTTCTGTAGATTTACTTATCAAAAACTTTTGAAGCTGTGTATCTTGCGGACTATACAGTAAAATACAATTTCCTGAAAGTCCATCACGACCTGCTCTACCTGCTTCTTGATAATACGCTTCCATATTTTTCGGCATATTATAATGAATAACATAGCGCACATTTGGTTTGTCTATGCCCATACCAAAAGCATTTGTCGCCACCATGACAGAAAGATTATCATAGAGAAAATCTTCTTGCATTTGATTTCTTTCCTCATCTGTCATACCGGCATGGTATCTACCTGCTTTAATGCCCTTTATTTCCAATAAAACTTGCAAAGCATCTACATCTTTTCTAGTGCCTACATAGATAATTCCAGCTTCATCTTGATGTTTTTTTACATAATCTATGACAAATTTATCTTTCACTTCTCCTCTTAATACGGAAAAATATAAATTTGGTCTATCAAAACCAGTTACAAATACATTAGGTTGTTTAAGCCCCAATAAATTTATAATATCTGTTTTTACTTCTGGTGTAGCTGTTGCTGTAAAAGCACTGATAATCGGTTTAATGCGCAGTGAATTAGTAAAATTTAAGATATTGCGATAACTAGGACGAAAATCATGCCCCCATTGCGATAAACAATGCGCTTCATCAACTGCTACCATACTAATATTTAAATTTTTAAAACCATCTGGTAAATATTCAGATGTTACTCGCTCTGGTGCTATATAAATAATCTTATAAAAACCAGCAGATATATCTTGTAAATCCTTATATAATTGAGCCTTACTGACAGAACTATTAATATATACTGCCGCTATCCCTAGCTGGCGCAAACTATCAACTTGGTCTTTCATCAAAGAAATAAGTGGCGATATAACAAGTGTTACCCCTTCAAATAATAATGCAGGGATTTGAAAACAAATAGATTTTCCCGCACCTGTAGGCATAATCGCCACTGTATCATTTCTATTTAATAGACTTTCAACTACTTTTTTCTGCCCTGGTCGAAAGTCTTCATATCCATAAAATTTTTGTAGTATTTGTCTTGCTTTATTCAGCATCATAATATTTCAATAAGGCTTGAGTGCCATTATTTTCATAACCTTCTTTGGCTAATTTTTCATATAGAGATTTTGCCAATTTCAATCCTGGTAAATCTAAATTCATTTCATCAGCTGACTCTATAGCTATTTTCATATCTTTAATAAAATGTTTAATGAAAAATCCTGGTGCAAAATCACCTTTTAACATTCTTGGTGCTAAATTGCTAAGCGACCATGAACCTGCTGCACCTGTAGAAATTACATCTAATAAATCCTGAGGATTTAATCCACATTTTTTGGCATAAGCAACAGCTTCACAAACCCCCATCATATTAGAAGCAATGGCTATTTGATTGCTCATTTTTGCATATTGACCAGAACCAGCTTTGCCAAAATAGCAAATAGTTTTTCCCATAGCTTCAAAAATCGGCAAAACTTCTTCATAAACTTCTTTATCGCCACCGACCATAATGGCAAGTGTACCATTTTTTGCTCCTACATCTCCACCAGATACAGGTGCATCTAAAGATTTTATTTCATATTTTTGAGCTTCTTGATAAATCTCTTGAGCCAGTTTTGGACTAGAAGTAGTCATATCTATAATTATGCTTTGTGGTTTTAAATTTTTAATTACGCCATTTTCACCTAAATAGATTTCTGCTACATCTTGAGGATAACCCACCATAGAGATGATTACATCTACATTTTGGGCTAAAGCTTTAGCACTATCAAACCATTTTGCACCTTTATCTAATAAACTTTCAGCTTTTTGCTTTGTACGTGTATAAACCATGACTTCATATCCAGCTTTTAAGAGATTATCTGCCATGGATTTTCCCATTACACCAATGCCAATAAAACCAATTTTTAGTTTTTGCATATATTTCACCACTTTCTTTTACCTGAAACTTATTACAACATAAATTTATAATATAAAGCAGCTACACAAATCGTATAACTTATAAAATATTCCCATGAACTGCCCACGCGAAATAATTTTATACCTATTTTTCGCTTTCGCCAGATAAGTGGCACCTTGCCACAAATTCCATCTTCAATAATATGAAGTAAAGCACCTACACAGACAAATATCGGAACTTGTGCTATTTCCCAAAATAAGTCTTTTAATACACCAACTTCATGTAAATAAAATAAAATAGCGATTATCGCTAAATAAGGCACTGTCCAATGTGTATTTTGGCGATGCTTTGAACGCCATTTCCAATAAGCTTTACTTTCTTTTGGTGGTTTACCTTCCAATCTATCTGGCAATACACTACCAAAAAAACTATATGCTGCATATAAAAAATTTCCTGTTCCTGCAAATACAACTACAGTCGTTACTAATTTATGATTAGCCCACTTCACAAAAATTCTCCTTAAAATTATTATCTATGCCATAAAGGATAATCTCTATGTAAAATAAATCTATTATAGACTATAGCAATAAAAACTAATAAACAAATTCCTGGTATTACATCAAATAAAAAATAATTGATAATACCTTGTTCATTCGCTTTTAATAATATAATCGGCATAGCAGCAGATGGTGGATGAATTGCTTTAAACCACGATTTCACTAACATGGCTATAGCTACTCCTAAAGCATAAACAATCCAATTATGCCCTAAAATATAAGCCATTAAAATACCTACGATACTTGTAATAATATAGCCTAAGATAATATTTCTCGGCTGAGCATATTCACTGTCATATAGTAAAAAAGCGATTATACTTGTCGCTCCAAATGGTGCTAATAATAAATTATTATCAATAGATTTAGATACTAAAGCTACAATACCAATGCCAAAAAAAATACCAATAGCTGATAGTATTTCATCTTTTTTCATAAAATTGAAATCCTTTATATTTTTTCCTTAAATCTAATTGCCATTATATCAAAAAATAACATTAATTTATAGCATACTATTGAAAAACTATTACGGTTTGAGAAAAAAGATAAATGCCATTATAATATATTTTAAAGAAAACGAACCGCATTCATTTTTATAAAATATAAATAAACAGGTGATTATTTTGGAACATACACTTAGTAAACGTGAAGCAAAAAAAATAAAATCAAAAAAAACCATCATTCAATCCGCTATCGTATTATTCGCTCAAAAAGGTTTGAAAGATACTTCTATTGCTGATATCATGCAAAAAGCTAATTTAGGTATTGGCACATTTTATAATTATTTTCAATCTAAAGATGATTTACTCCGTAGTCTGCTCATTCAATTAGCTATGGATATTCGTCAACATTATCTTGAATCTATAAATAAAGAAAAAACTCAAGCTCAAGTATTAGAAGGGCTTGTCTTATATACTGCTAATCTACTAGACCAAAATCGTTTTATTTTGCCATTATTTATGCGCGCTGTAGATAGAAGTGCATTGACTATACAGCCACATGTTTCGATAAAAAAACCACTTCCATTCAAAGATATTTTTGATGAAATCATCAAAACTGGTCAAGATAATGGGGAATTTCGCAGTGATATTCCAGCTGAAATTATTACAGAAATGTTTCATTCTCTATTTCAATCTGCTTCTTTTAGTAGCCTACCACTCAAATATCAAGAAAACATTCGCTATAAATTAAATTTAGTGCTTTCAGGTATTATTTTAAAATAAAATTTGTACGTATACAAAAAACAAATAAACATTTTAAAAGATATTTTGTGCGTATTTTTTCTAAAAGCTACAGTATAGTTGTAAATTCACTCCAAAAAGAGTATAATTTCGTTATGTTATTTTTATATAATATACAAATATATCTTTAGGAGGTCTTTTATAATGACAGCAAAAATGATCATTAATAAGCTCGGTACGCTTATTCTCATTGCCATGATTTTAGGCATTGCTGTTGGTTTGGCTTTAGGTGAAACAGCACAAATCTTTGCTCCAATCGGCGACTTATTTATGCAATTAATCAAAATGGTCGTAGTACCTATGGTTTTATTCTCATTAATTGGTGGTGCGGCTTCACTAGGAAATTCTAGTTCTGCTGGGAAAATCGGTCTTTTAACATTTATTTATTATACAATTACTACTATCATTGCTACTGTTATAGGTCTTATTTTCAGTGTAGTATTTAAACCAGGTGAAGGAATTAGTTTAGCTAGTTTAGGAGTTCAAGCTTCTAGTGAATATGCTGATAAAGGAGGTATTCCTGGATTTTGGGAAACTTTAATCGGTTTTGTTCCTGCAAATCCTTTTGAAGCTCTCGTTTCTGGTAATATTTTACAAATCATTGTATTTAGCTTATTTATCGGTTTTGCTATCGCTAACTTAAGCGGTGAAAAGAAAGAATTCTTACTTAAATTCTTCAATTATATGACTGAAGTTACTGTAAATATTATGACTGCTATTATGTGTATTGCACCTCTTGGTGTTTTTGGCTTAATGGCAGGCTCTATCGGTAAATTTGGTTCAGAAATTCTAGTAAAACTAGCTTATCTTGTAGTATTATATATTATCGTTCTCCTCATCGTTAATTATGGTGTTATTGGCGGTAGTGTTGCTATGTTCTCTAAATGTACTACATTTAAACAATTCTTTAAATCTATGTACAAAGTTCAATTATTTGCTTTCACTACTGCGTCTTCCATGGCTACATTACCTCTTAATATGAAAACAACTATTGAAGAATTACATGTTTCTAAAGAAACTACTTCTTTTGCACTTCCTCTCGGTGCCACTATCAATATGAATGGTAATGCTGCTTATTATGCTATGGCTGCTATCTTCTTTGCTCAAATGTTTGGTATCGAACTCACTATTACACAATATATAGCCATTATCTTTACTTCTACAGTTGGTGCTGTAGGTCAAGCCGGTGTTCCTGGCCCTACACTTTTAGTAGTAGCCGTTCTCATGTCTGCTAACATTCCAATTGAAGCACTTCCAATTTTATTCGGTGTTGACCGTATTTTCGATATGCTTCGTACTGCTGTAAATATCACAGGCGATGCTGCTTGTGCAACTATCGTTGATAGATTTAGAGAATAAATCGTTCTTGTTCATTTTTCTTTACCGGTATAAAGAAAAACGAACCAAAAAGAAAACCCCTTCCGCTACCACACTTTTTATTTTGGCAAAGAGAAAATCATGTCTACAACGTTTAAACTCGCTACGCTCAAACAGGTAAACTAAAACCGTAGCCACAATTTTCTCTTTACCAATAGCCTACGGCTACCATAAAAAGATGCTAAAATGCGGAAAATATTTGTTATTATTAAAATCAACAATAAATTATATTCATCATCAATCATTTTATAATCTACTCAAATAATAATATTCGGTAATCTTGTTTTTCCGCATTATAAAATTTTAGTGATAAACACTTAGAAAAAAAGGGACAATATTTTGATATATATCAAAATATTGTCCCTTTTTATTTATATTTCATTTTCTTCCATTAATTTTAATTTTTTTCGCCAATAGCGTGAATAAATCGCTCCTAATGGATTATGAGCTAAAACTCTATCTTTAACTACAAGCGTAGTTACTGGTCCATTACAATTTTTGTTAAATATCGCATCATGACCTACACATAAACCACAGGAAATAAATAAATCACAACCTGCTTGATTTAAAAATTCAGCTTGATATTTAGGATTACACATACTTTCTGTTGTACTTTGGGGATTTATTTTTTTCAAACCTAATTTATCTTTTGCTATCGCACAATTTTTGCAGCAAATAGATACTACTTCAAATTCACGTGCTAAAAATTTATTAATCAAATAAGCTTCTTTATTTAAACCGATACAAAAAGCTAGACCTAATTTTTTATAGCCCATTTGTTTGGCAAATTCTACAGTTTCTTCTAAACGTGTAAGCTCACTATAATATGTGGCTTCCACAAAAGCTGCTGCTTTCATAATTTTTTTCTCTTCATCAGTATATAAATCAATTACTTCATCTTGATTTATTTTTTTGCAACTAATACCTCTGCCTGCACAAATATGACTTTTACAATTTGCACAATCACCAATCATATTAACACCTCCAAATAAGTATATATTTATTTTATTATACAACAAAACCCTAAAAGTATTAAAACTAACTCTTAGGGTCTTAATCAAGATAATTCCAAAATTTAATTATATGTATAATTCATAATAAATCTAAACAAAACATATACAATAAATTTAATCCATATAGAAACAAAATGATAGCACAAATAAGATTAATATATTTAACAAATCTATATAATTTATTTATAAATTTATGTGCTATAAAAGCTAATGAAGAAAACCATAAACAAGAAGCGATACAAACTCCTATAATAAAATATATAGAGCTATCTCCTGCTAAAGATGTTCTAAAGCTACCTAAAATCAATGAACCATCAATAATAGCTTGAGGATTTAACCATGCGACAGAAAAAGCCGAAATAATTATTTTTGACAATCTATAATCATGAGTTGATTTTATTTCTAATTTGCTATTCGTTCTCCATAAATCAAAAGCAATATAGAAAATAACCATAGCTCCAATAAACATCACGAAATCACGTAAAAATTGATATTTATCTAATAAAATTCCAATACCTAAATAACAACTAATAGCTAACGAAATATCAAATATAATTACAAATATCGTAGTCAGACAAATTATTTTTACATTTCTTTGCATAGCAGAATTAATAACATACATATTTTGTATGCCAATAGGCATAACATAAGCCAATCCAAATAATAAGCCCTGTATAAAATATATCATTTTTATATCCTTAATAGTTAATAATTTATTTTCAACTTAAATAAAAAGCTATAGCAAAATAAATTCTTTGCTATAGCTTTTATGTTATATTTTATTGTTCACCAATCATTTTTACTTCTGGATAAAGTTTCACGCCATGAGCTTTATAAACTCTATCTTGTACTTCTTTGATTAAATCAAGTACATCTTGAGCTGTTGCTCCGCCGATATTAACTACAAAACCAGCATGTTTTTTAGAAACTTGCGCACCACCAACAGTGAGACCTTTTAAACCTGTTTGGTCAATTAAAGTCCCTGCAAAATATCCAGGTGGGCGTTTAAAAGTACTACCTGCACTTGGATATTCAAGTGGTTGTTTTGTTTCTCTACGATTAGTCAAATCTGCCATTTTAGCTAAAATCTCATCTTGATTTCCTTCTTGTAATTCTAATTCAACTTCTAAAATCAAATTATCATTATCTTGGAAAATACTATGACGATAAGAAAATTGAGCTTCTTCATTTGTATAGTATACGAGGTTTCCTTCTTTATCAATAGCACTAACACGATGAACTACATTTTTTATTTCACCATCATAAGCACCAGCATTCATGAAGATACAACCACCGATACTACCTGGGATACCCACTGCAAATTCAAGACCTGTAAGTGAAGCTTCACCTGCAAATTTAGAAACATCAACCATTAAAGCACCACATTGAGCTTTAATGAAATTACCATCTCTTGTAATTTTAGCAAAACGTTCATTTAAATTTACAACAATACCACGAATGCCTTTATCCATGACTAATAAATTAGAGCCATTACCAAGCATTGTAAGTGGTACATCATATTCTTTTACTATTTTTATAACAGCGATAGCTTCTTCAACTGTTGAAGGCATTACAAAGCAATCAGCTGGACCGCCAATTTGAAATGTAGTATGTTTAGACATTGGCTCATCTATTAACACACTATCTTCTGGCAAAATTTGTTTTAATTTAGCTATACATTCATTTAATTTTTGCATTATTTATGCTCCTATCAATCTAAATGATCAAAACCAACTTGTTTTAAATTTGCATAATCAAGTTGTCGCATAGCCTCATAGGCAATTACAGCCACAGAATTAGATAAATTTAAAGAACGTGATTCACTTATCATCGGTATACGAATGCAATCGTCCCAATGTTCTTTTAAAATACTTTCGGGAATACCTGCTGTTTCTTTACCAAAAACAAGCATATCATCCATGCCATAAGTTACATCACTGTGTACATGATTGGCTTTTGTTGTAGCATAATGAAATTTATGACCTTTATATTTTTCTAAAACTTCATCAAAGTTTTCATGATAATGCACTTTTACTAAATGCCAATAATCAAGACCTGCTCTTTTTAAATATTTATCATCAGTAGAAAAACCAAGTGGTTTTACTAAATGAAGTTCAATACCTGTATTTGCACAAAGACGTGCAATATTACCAGTATTTGCTGGAATTTCAGGTTCAATCAAAACAATATGCACTTATTTTCACCAGCCTTATTAAAGAAGCACTTTATGAGAAAGATTTACTCTACCTTGACGGTCAATTTCTGTAACTTTTACTTCTAATTCATCGCCAATGTTTACAACATCTTCTACTTTTCCTACGCGTTCTTTTGCTAATTGAGAAATATGGCACAAGCCTTCTTTACCTGGTAAGATTTCTACAAATGCACCAAAATTCATAATGCGTGTAACTTTACCTTTATAAACTGCACCAACTTCAACTTCAGCAGTTAAAGCATTAATCATATCTTGAGCCTTCTGTGCAGATTCAGCACCTACTGCTGTGATAAATACATTACCATCATCATGAATATCGATTTGTACACCAGTTTCATCAATTATTTTTTTAATTGTTTTTCCGCCTGGTCCAATTACATCGCGAATTTTATCAGTAGGGATTTTCATGCTATTTACGCGTGGAGCGTATGGAGATAATTCTTTATTTGGTTCACTGATACATTCAAGCATTTTGCTTAAGATAAATTCACGGCCACGTTTTGCTTGAGCAAGAGCAGCTGCTAAAATTTCTCTGCTAAGACCATCTACTTTAATATCCATTTGAATAGCTGTGATACCATCTGGAGTACCTGCTACTTTGAAGTCCATATCACCAAGAGCATCTTCCATACCTTGAATATCTGTTAAAATTGTGTAAGCATCGCCATCTTTTACTAAGCCCATTGCACAACCAGATACTGGTTTTTTAATAGGTACACCAGCATGCATTAAGGAAAGTGTACTACCGCATACGCTACCCATGGAGCTAGAACCATTGGATTCTAAAACTTCAGATACAAGGCGAAGTGTATAAGGGAATTCTTCTACAGAAGGAATAACTGGCACTAATGCACGTTCTGCAAGCGCACCATGACCGATTTCACGACGACCTGGGCTACGCATTGGACGAGCTTCACCAACGGAATAACCAGGGAAATTATAATGATGAATATAACGTTTAGATGTATCATCACCGATACCATCAATTACTTGTTCATCACCTAAAGCGCCAAGTGTAGTAACATTTAAAATCTGAGTCTGTCCACGAGTAAAGAGTGCACTACCATGTGTACGAGGTAAAATACCTACTTCACAGCTAATAGGACGAACTTCTTCTAAGCCACGACCATCTGGACGAATTTTTTCATGAGTGATCATATGACGTACAATACCTTTTAAAGTTTTGTAGAGCACATAATCTATTTCCATATCCATTTCTGGGTAAAGTTCTAAGAAATGTTCTTTCGCTTCAGCTTTTACTTCTGCTACATGTTCATCACGGCGAAGTTTATCAGCATCACGAACAGCAGCATCAAATTTATCATAAGTGTATTCATGAATAGCATTTACGAGTTCTTCTGGAACAGTAAATAATTTTGGCTGATGTTTTTCTTTACCGCATTTTTCCATCATTTCTTGCTGGAATTTTACTAAGCGTTTGATTTCTTCATGACCAAATAAAATAGCATCAAGAACTACTTCTTCGGATAATTCATTTGCACCAGCTTCAACCATCATTACAGCATCATAAGAACCTGCTACAGTCAAGTTTAAATCAGATTTTTCACGCTGTTCAACTGTTGGATTGATAACAAATTCGCCATCAATACGACCAACACGAACACCAGCGATTGGCCCTAAAAATGGAATGTCAGAAATAGAAAGTGCACAAGACGCCCCAATCATACCAGCGATTTCTGGAGCGTTATCTTGTTCTACAGATAAAACTGTAGCTACAATCTGAACATCATTTCTATAACCTTCTGGGAATAATGGGCGAATAGGTCTGTCGATTAAACGGCTATTTAAGATAGCAGATTCAGCAGGACGACCTTCTCTTTTTATAAAACCGCCAGGTATTTTACCAACAGCGTACATTTTTTCTTCATAATCAACTGTTAAAGGGAAAAAATCTACTCCCTCACGTGGCTCAGCAGAAGCTGTTGCTGTTACTAAAACTACAGTTTCACCATATCTAACTAATACAGCGCCATTTGCTTGTTTCGCCATTTTGCCTGTTTCTACAACAAAACTGCGACCGCCAAGTGTTGTTTCAAAAGTATACATAACTTACCTCCTATTTATGTATTTATCAATATTTTAATCTTTGTGTCTATATCTATTTTAACTTAAAATCAAGCAAACTAAAAGAAAAAGCGGGAAAGGCTCCCGCTTTTTCAATTAATTATTTACGTAAATTTAATTTTGCAATAAGAGCACGATAACGTTCTACATCGATATCATATAAATAGCTTAAAAGTCTTCTACGATGACCAACCATTTTTAATAAGCCACGACGGGAATGATGGTCTTTTTTATTGTTTTTAAGATGTTCAGTAAGATATGCGATACGTGCAGTTAATAAAGCAACCTGTACTTCTGGGGATCCAGTGTCACCTTCATGAGTAGCGTTATCTTGAATGATTTGTAATTTTTGTTCTTGAGTTAACATTAAAATATCCTCCTAAATTTTATTTCTCCCGAATCCACGACAGCGTTGGAGTTTCGCTTACCCTAGAATGGGAATGTCTTTTGCATACAAAAATTAATATATCATAAATAAATATCACTGTAAAGAAAAAGATTAGTGCTTTTATTTTAAGGATAAATATATATTCCAACTTTTTTAGATAATTGCTACAATATACCTAAACCATTTTATTGTCAGAAAGGAATTTTGTCATGCTAAAAAATAAAAAATTTGCTTTTTTTGATATGGACGGCACTTTAATCGACTCTGTGGGCATCTGGAACCAAATCGACCAAAAACTCATTGAAAAATTAGCCAATAAAACAATTGATGAAACAACTGTGCAAAACGACCGTGATACACAATTAAAAAAATTCAATGCACAACCAAATCCTTATTTATGTTATTGCCAATATATCAAGGATAAATATTCAGCTCAAATTTCAGCTGAAGAAATCATCAAATTGCGTTATGAAATAGCTCAAGATTTTCTCCAAAATATAATCGATTATAAACCACAAGCCGACTTAGTCATCAAAAAATTAAAAGCAAAGAATTTTACACTTGCTATAACAACAACTACAAAACGCACAAATATGGATATATATCGCACTTTAAATAAAAATATCAACGCCAAAGCTCCACTTGATGAATATTTTGATTTAATCTACACACGTGAAGATGTCAGCAAAATCAAACCAGACCCTGAAGTTTATCAAAAAGCTATCCAAAAATTTAATGCCAAACCAGAAGAATGTATCATCTTTGAAGATTCATTAATCGGTATTGAAGCTGCTAAAAAAGCTGGTATTGAAACCATTGCTATTTATGACAAATATTCTGATGCTGATACAGAGGCAATAAAAGCACAAGCTGATTTTTATCTCCACGATTATACAGAGCTTCTGTCCTCTATTGATGAATTATAAACAAAAAAGGTTATGCAAAAGCATAACCTTTTTTTATTAATCGATTTCTATACCTTTTGTTTCTGGAACAGTGAACCACATAAAAATAAGTGCTATTGGATAAATAACAAATACAAGACTCATTGCTCCTATCAAGCTTCCGCCTGTTGCCAAATAACCAATTATAGCAGGACCAAAGCCAGATAGACCACGACCTGTACCAAAAATTATATTTTCTGCAGTAGAACGTGCTTCAGATGGATAATTTTCAGCAATAACTGCACCATAACCACCCATCATGCCATTTACAGTGAAGCCTAATAAGAAACTTCCCCATAATAGACTTGCTTGACTTGTGAAAAAAAAGAAATAGATTACACAGTAAATTGTTCCACAAATATACCAAAGTGCAAAAGTTTTTTTACGTCCAATTTTATCAGCCAAAATACCAAATAAGATTATACCTAAAACCATACCAGCAATAGATATTACCATCCAACCACTTGTCTGCGCTAAACTATAGCCATATTTTTGAGATAAAATTGTTGGCATCCAACTAAATATCGCATAATAGCCAAAGTTTTGCACTAAACACATCACTGTAAGACCTATTGTTGTCGCTGTTATTCTCTTTGTAGTAAATAATTTTTTAAGTGGCATACCAGCCAAATAATAATATTCTTTTTGTTCTTTTTCAGTGATAGTTCCATTTTCTTTTTTAGCAATCAATTCTTGCTGACGCTGTTTTTTACGTTGCCACAAAATCGGTTCTTTAAGATGCATACGTACATAAATTGCGATAAGTGCAGGGACTAAACCTACAAGAAATACTGCACGCCAGCCAAACATTGGCACAATTATAGCCGGTATAACTGCTGCTAATAATACACCGCCTTGCCAACCAAGCGCTACCCATGAAGTAGCTCTTGCTCGCATATCAGGTGCCCATGTTTCAGTAACAATCGCCATACCAATACCGAATTCACCACCGATACCAAGACCAATGATAAAACGTAAAACAAGTAACACTGTATAATTATCAACAAAATACATCAAGAATGTGGCTACCGCAAATAAAATTATCGAAAAAGATAATATCTTTGTACGTCCATATTTATCTGCTAACAATCCAAAAATATATGAACCAATCCACATACCAATAGTTGTTGCTAAAGTTAAATTCCCAGCTTCTGCTGTAGTAAGTCCAAAATCTTTAATAATAAAAACTAAAATAAATGATAATAAAAACATATCCAGACCATCAGCTGCATATCCTAATACAGCACCTATCAATGTCTTAATATAATGGTCTGCTTCTCCTTCTACATGTTTTTCCTTCGCCATAAAAATCCTCCTCTTATTATCTATACTATCTTTGTCCAAATATATATATGTACAAAAATACATATATAACTAATACTTAATGTCATATATGTATTTTTTGCAAACTTAAATATCCCAATGAATTTTTT
Source organism: Megamonas rupellensis DSM 19944 (assembly GCF_000378365.1). Classification (NCBI taxonomy): domain Bacteria; kingdom Bacillati; phylum Bacillota; class Negativicutes; order Selenomonadales; family Selenomonadaceae; genus Megamonas; species Megamonas funiformis. Next base: position 61,394 of record NZ_KB899569.1, read on the forward strand.
CTGGTGAAGGGCAAGCATGGTCAATCGTATTTAAAATCCATGCGACATTATTATGAGTAGCACTAAAAGCTTTTTCTATAGCAGGCTTATATTTTTCAGGAATATCCATAAAAGATAAAGCCTTTCTCATATAATTTAAAGCTTCCTCTTTCATCAGACCGGTAGCCATTAATTGAGCTTTAAAACGATAACCATAATATAAATAACTATTATGTTTCACGTCTAAATTTTCAAATACGCGAATTTTTTCATCGATTTCATTTTCAGCTGTTTCAATATCTTGCTTATTATATAATAAATTCCAGCGGTCAGCCCAAACTTCTCCACGTAGAATATATTTATATAAATAATCTGTAGACTCTACTAATTGCACAGCTAAATTTATATAGTGAAGAGCATCATCATATTTTTTATCTTCACGAAGGCAAGAAGATAATCTTTGCAAAGCATAAACTTTTTCTTCTACCTGTTCAGGATTTTCTTCATCTATTTCTACTTCAACAACAGAACGAAACAACTCTATTGCTTCATCATGTTTTTTCAATTCTGGCATTGCCAAAAAATGAGCTAGACGTGCTCTACTTCTCCAATCATCAAAACCGCCAGCAAATAAACTAGCAGGTGGACTCGCAGGTGAATCCATTACATAATGTGTAAGTTCATGAAACTCATGACTATTCATGTAAAAACCTCCTAATATTCATCCTATTTCTCAATATTGACTTTATATATAATCTAATATATGTTGAATATATTAGATATATTTTATCATATATTACTTATAAGGCAAAAGAGAGGTTTTTTTCATGAAAATAGGTTTTATTGGTATTGGTTTAATGGGTGGTCCTTTAGCTCGAAATCTTATTCGTGCCGGCAAAGAAGTTTATATTTATGGCAGAAATCAACAGCATATAAATAAAGTATTAAGTGCTGGCACTACAGGAAAAGTTGTAAAAAATATTAACGATTTAGCTATTTGCGATATTATTTTTACATGTTTGCCACTTCCACAAACAGTAAAATCAATCATGATAGAAAATAATGGCTTACTCAGTCAATTAAAACCTGGCTCTATCTATATTGATACTAGTACTATCGACCCTAGTACTGCTACAGAAATAGAACAATATGCTATTCATCATAATGTCCATTATATAGCTTGTACTTTAGGATTAGGTCCTGCACAAGCTGAAACAGCTTCTGAACCATTATTTGTTGGTGGCAATAAAGAAATATTTACAAAAATAATGCCTATTTTAAACTTAATTGGTTCTCCTGTTCATTACTTAGGTGGTGTAGTTCAGGCTTATGCTTTCAAAATAATCAGTAACATGATTGGTATGACTAATCTTGCAATACTTGCTGAAGGTATTCATCTAGCACAAAAAGCTAATATAGATATTGAACAATTTTTAACATTATTAGCACAAACAGGAGGAGATTCTAATCAATTAAGTCGCAGAGGTCCAGCCATAGCTAATAATGATTTTAGCAATCGCTTTGCTGTTGATTTAACTTTAAAAGATTTAACTCTTGGTTGTAATATGGCTAAAGATTTTAATTATACTCCTATATTTAGTCAAAAATCCCGTGAACTTTATCAAAAAGCTTCTGAACAAGGTTATGGTGCAGAAGATTGTTGTGCTATTTATAAAGTCCTTGAATAAAATAATTCTAAAAACTAAAAGAGATTATGGTTTATTATCCAAACCATAATCTCTTTTTTATGCTCAAAACAATATAATTCTTATTTTTTGTTTTCTAAATAATGAGGAAGCCATGCAGAAAATAATGCTACTATTGGCACTGTTAAAATAACGCCGAAGCTACCAGATATCCCTTGCATGATTTCTATACCAATAGAATTTGAATTTATCAATTGCAAATATGGTAAATCATATACATAATCTAATACCCATACACCAAGAGAGCCACCAAAGAAAGCTAAAATAAGTGTTGTTGACATTGTACCCATAATATCTCGTCCAACATTCATACCGCTTTTAAATAATTCTTTAGGTGTTAATGCTGGATTTTTAACATGCAATTCTTGCACTGCTGAAGATACATCCATCGCTATATCCATTACAGCACCTAAACTTGCAAATAAAACACCAGCAAAAAGTAATTGACCTACATCAATTAAAGTATTCTGTCCAATAAATAATAATGCTTCAATATTGGATACATTATAACCTGAAAGTGATGTGAAATAGCCAAAAATATCTGCTGTCAAACCTGCAATCAATAAACCAAAAAAAGTTGCCAAAATAGCAGATAAAGCTTTTATCGTAAAACCATTAATCAAGCAAATGGTCATTGCTGTAACAATTGTCGCTGTAAAAATAGCAGCTAAAGATGGAGAAGTTCCCTTCATTATCATAGGGAAAAATACAAATACAAAACAAATGAAACTAAAAATAAGTGCAATTGCCGATTTTACACCTTTTTTCCCACCAATAATACAAAGTGAAATCAAGAAAATAGCTATAAAAATATATATTGGCATAGAACGATCTACATTATATACAGTAGTAACATGTAATTGCCCCACTACACTAGAAATGGTGATTACTTCTAAGCCTGGCTTACATGCTGTTCCAAATAATAATCCATTAGGACTATTTGCCTCCAAAATCTGCCCTTTTTGTGGTCCAGTTTCCATCTGTAATAATACAACTTGGTCGCCCACACGAGAGCCATCTTCTTGTATATTATCTTTTAAAACTTCCACTACTGTTGCTTTTTCAAAAGCGCGCCCTTGTGTATTTACTAAAGTTGGTTTTTCTACCTGATTATACGATTGTAAAAAGAAAAAACCACCTACTAATATACAAATAATTATAATCCCGCGAACCCAAATATTTTTTAACAAATTCATAAAAAATTCCTCTCTTATTATCATTATATTAATTTCTTTAATGTAAAAACTGCGGTAAAGCATATACTTTACCGCAGTTAGAGAAAAATTAAATCTTACTTATTATCTCTTAATAATGCTATAAGCTTCATCGATTGGTGTGCCTGTTTGAGCATCATATGTGTTAATAGTAAATTTATCATCAGTAATATTGATTACAGAATATGTTGGTCTCCAAGTCTGGCTACGAGCAGCTACATAATCTTGTTGCTGTTCAATTAAATTATAGAATTTAGAACCAGTTGCAGAGTTAGAAGTCATGTAGAATACACCTTCTGGATTTACTAAAGTGCCTTGTTTCATATCAGCAATAGTGTAGCAACGATTTTGAGAAGTATAGTATTCTTTGAATGCACTGTCAGATTTTAATTTATTATCAAGTACTTTATGGTCTTGTCCATGTTGACCTACTTTATATTCTGCAAAATCATCATATTGTTTACCATCACTTGTAAGCTGATAAGTACGAGCATAAGTATGGTCATGACCTTGTAATACTACGTCGATATCATTTGCATCAAAAATAGGTGTTAATTGGTTACGTAAAATAATACCATCAGAGTCAGAGTGGTCTAAACCTGAACCGTAGATATCTTGATGCATTACAACAATACGCCATTTTGCATTTGGATTTTCTTTTACTGCTTTTTCTACTAAAGCTTTATGGTCAGCTGCATTATAGTTATTAGCATTGATGACAATGAATAAAGCACTGCCATAAGTATAATAATATCCATGACCTGCAACTGTAGAATTAGTTTCTGCTGTAAATGGATTTGGCACATTGAAGTGATTTTGATAACTAGTAGTCAAGCAATCATGGTTACCAATAGCTACTGCTTGTGGTAAATTGCGGAAAGCTGTTGCAGATAAATATCCGGAGTATTCATATTCCTGTAATAAATGTTTTTCAGCGTTATTACCAGCTGGTTCATTAATTTGGTCACCAGGAGATACTAAGAAGTTAATTTCTGGATGTTGTGCTAAAGCACTATTTAATGTTTTATTCCAGTTATAAGCATCATTTCTAGCTGCAACATCTTCACTTTGTTCTACAGCACTTTCATTTGGAACTTGACCTTTTGAAGCACCAATCTGTGGGTCACCTACATACATAAATGAGAAATTATGTGGGTCGCCTGTTTTATATTCATGAGCTTGTTGCCATTTACCATTTAATTTTACCTGATAATAATATGTAGTATTTGGTTCAAAGCCATCAGCTGTTACTTTATTGCTATAATACTGCACACCATTGATTACAGTACCTTCTGTACAAGTACCTTTAAATTCTTTAGCGTTTTTCATATCTTTATTATCAGCAATACGCACTACTGCTTCATTTGCTTTTTCTTTAGAATACCAACCAAAATTTAATTTAGAAAAATCGGAGCCTGGAATTAAAGCAACTTGTTCATAATTTGTTTTAATTTTATCCCAGTTAGCTTTCCAATCTGCCCAATCTGTATGTTCTGATACAGCTGTTTTAGTAGTAAAAGCTGGTGTTAAAGAAGCATCATTCCATTGTTCTGTTGCCGCATAAACAGTTAAAGAGCCTACACTAAGTGCTGCACTTAAGCATAAAGCTAACATTCTTTTTTTATTTTTTTTCAAATAAAACACAAAAGTCACTCTCCTTAGTTCTAATCAAAAGTAAGATAATTTCTATATCTTTTGTAGATATATTTATTCTATATTTTATTTTTAAAAATACTGTAAACGTAACGTAAAATTTAAATAAATATATACAAAAATAACTGTAAAATAAAAGTGATAAGAAAAATTCTTATCACTTTTATATCAAATCATCATTTATTTTTTTACAATTGTATAGGAGCTATCTATTGCTTCACCTGTTTCTACATCATAAGTATTAACAGTGAAACTATCTTTTGTAATGTTGATTACAGAATAAGATGGTCTCCAATTTTGACTACGAGCTGCTACATAATCTTGTTGTTCTGGAATTAAATTATAGAATTTAGAACCAGTTGCAGAGTTAGAAGTCAAATAAAATACACCTTCTGGATTTACAACTGTACCTTGTGATTTATCGGCTATATTGTAGCAAAGATTTTGAGATTTATAATATGCTCTGAATACGCCATCTTTTTCAAAGCGTTCATCAAAATTATCGTGGTTAAATCCACCTTGATCTTGTTTGTATTCTAAAAATTCATCATGTGCCTGTCCATCACTTGTAAGCTGATAAGTACGTGCATAGCTATGATCATGACCTTGTAATACTACATCAATATCATTTGCATCAAAAATTGGTGTTAATTGTGTACGCAAGATAATGCCATCAGAATCTGAATGGTCTAAACCTGAACCATAAATATCTTGGTGCATTACAACAATACGCCATTTTGCATTTGGATTTTCTTTAATGGCTTTTTCAATCAAAGCTTTATGGTCTGCTGCATTATAGTTATTAGCATTAATGACAATGAATAAAGCGTTACCATAACTATAAAAATATCCGTTACCAGCAGGTGTTGGTGTAGATTCTTCAAGGAATGGATTTGGATTATTGAAGTGATTTTGATAGCTTGCAGAGCTACAATCATGGTTACCAATAGCTACTGCCTGTGGTAAATTGCGAAGTACAGAGGCGGAAAGATATCCAGAATATTGGTCTTCTTGTTCTTTTAAATCTTTTGCGTCTTCATTACCTTTTACACTTACTTGGTCTCCAGGAGATACTAAAAAGTCTATTTCTGGATGTTGTTCCATTGCTTTATTTAAAGTTACATTCCAGTTATAAGAGTCATTTCTAGCAGCTAAATCGTTACCTAATTTTTTACCATTAGATTCTGCATTTTTTTGTTTATATGAAGAACCAATCTGTGGGTCACCTACAAACATAAAGCTGAAATTGTCTGGATCACCTGTTTTATATTCTTGAGCTTGTTGCCATTCACCATTTAATTTTACTTGATAATAATATGTGCTATTTGGTTTAAAACCATCAGCTGTTACTTTATTGCTATAATACTGCACACCATTGATTACAGTACCTTCTGTACAAGTACCTTTAAATTCTTTGGCATTTTTCATATCTTTATTATCAGCAATACGTACCATTGCTTTATCTGTTTTTTCTTTAGAATACCAACCAAAATTTAATTTAGAAAAATCAGCGCCTGGTGTAAGTGCTACCTGTTCATAATTTGTTTTTAAATTATCCCAGCCAGCTTTCCACTGTTCCCAATTAGTATTATCAGAAATAGGTGTTTTAGTTTCTACCATTGGTTTTGTAGAAGCATCATTCCAATATTCTGTTGCCGCATAAGCAGTTAAAGAACCTGCACTAAGTGCTGCACTTAAACAAAGTGCTATCATCTGTTTTTTAGTTTTTCTAAAATGAAACATTCACTATCGCCTCTTAGTTTATATTTAAATTTAATTTATGGACTTATTTATTAAAATTTAAATTTAAGACTAGTATATACTGTATCAGCATCTTTATCTGTATCCATATCTTTACCATCAAAATAAAGAAGTTCGCCTAGAATATTTTCAGCAAAAGCATATTCTACACCAGCTACAAGACCTTTTTGACCTTCTGCAGCATCATCATAAGCAGTCTCAATAGTTACATTTTCTCCAAGATGACGATATCCTATATATGCTCCCCAAGAACCTGCATCTTTCGCACTTGCGCCTTTATACTGTATTTCTACACTACCTGCTTTATCATAGCTATTAGCATCAGCATTTTGTAAATACTGTCCAGCTAATGCAACATTTTTATCAAAATTATATTTACCGCCGACATACCATAAATTAGCTTTATTATCATCAACGTCTAAATCTAATTCAACATCTTTATCTAATCCACTCAATAAAATATAACCTGCATTGAGTGCTAAATTATCATTTGGTGTGTAATCAAACTGTACACCATAGTAATCAGCAGTGATATCTTTTGCTGTTTTACCATCAGGGATTTCACCATCATGATCGTTTTCACTGTAGCGACCAATAGCTATATTTGTATTAAATACATCACTACCAAAATTTGCTGTCATACCAGAAATTTCATCATCAAAAATCATACCTTGACAAATATCTAAAGAAGTTCTACCAGCTGTTACTGTTGCACCAAATAAAGGACCTTCTACATATGCCTTACTTACTTTTACACCATCTGCATTGCTATCTGTTTCTGGATACATTGTATATTCAATTTTAGCATTAGCAGTCCAATCACTATCACCAATATAAGCTTTTGGTTCAAGTTTAAATTCTAATTTATTAGAGCGTTTATCTTTTCCTTCATCATGATTTTCCTGCGAATATTTATATTTTAATTCGCCTTTCCATTTCATATTGTCGGATTTTTTCTCTAAATCTGCAACGCGCACACCTAAATTATCCAATTCATCAGCAAATTCAACAGCCAATTTATCAACAATTGCTTTGTCTGCTTTTTCAAGATCAGTTCTTGCCATAGCTCGTGCTACAATCTGTGCCATTTCATAACGAGTCATAGTATTTTGACCTTGATATGTACCATCTGGATAGCCATCAATCACGCCATCATTAGCAAGTGTAGTAACTGCATCATATGCCCAACTATCAGCTGGCACATCACTAAATGGATTAGTTGCTGCAAAAGATGTACTTGCTATTCCCATCATTAAACTTGCGGTGATTGCACTTGTAATAAGCTTTTTCTTAAACATTAAATATTCCTCCAAAAATGATTAATATACTCTACCTAAAAAAAGTAAAAACAAATTTGCTCAAAATAACTCCGATTAATTTTTCAGAGAAATATTTCAAAACGGTTACTATTATAAAAAGATTTTTTAAAATTAAAATCAATAGTTTGTAAAAACTATATTAAAGATATGTAAAAAATATGTAACAAAATATATTTAAATAAAATAAAAGTAAAATTTCACGCTATATTTATTTTTATATGCCAATACTATAAAATATTAAATATCATATACTTCATAATATTAAATTAGAAAAGTAGGTGTTTCTATGCGAATATTATTTGCTGAAGATGATAAAAGACTATCTAAAATGATTGATTTTCTTCTAAAAAAAGAAAATTACATTGTAGATTGTGTATATAATGGACAAGATGCTATTGATTATGCTAATTTATCGGACTATGATATCATCATTTTAGATTGGATGATGCCTTTAAAATCCGGTATCGAAGTATGTAGATATCTGCGAGCAAAAAATAATCAAACTGCTATTTTAATGCTGACAGCTAGGGATTCTCTTGAAGATAAAATTGATGGTTTAGATAGTGGAGCCGATGATTATTTAGCCAAGCCATTTGAATTTCCAGAGCTACTAGCTAGAATAAGAGCTCTATCTCGTCGCATCAACAAAACATTTTATAATGATATCATTGAATATAACAATCTAAAATTAAATTGTTGCAATGCTATTTTGACTTATAAACAAACAGAAGTATCTTTAAGCCCTAGAGAAAATCAACTCATGGAATTATTAATTAGAAATACACATCAAATTCTACCTCGTGAACAAATTATTGATAAAATCTGGGGATATGATACTAATATAAATTCCAATACTTTAGATGTAACAATAAAATCTCTACGTCAAAAATTAACTAAATTATCATTAAGTGATTGTATCCATACCATTCGTGGTATCGGTTATAAATTTGAAATGGATATATAATATGTTTACAAAATTCAAAGAAAAAATCGTTAAAGATTATTGCTATCTTACTGTATTACTATTATTATTTGTATCATTTTCTTTATATATTGTAGGTTTTTCTATATCATATAAAAGCCAATTATCTCATATAAAAATGCTTGCTATTGAAGAAAGTGAAGACTTATTTTATAAAATCAATACTAAGGATTTAAAAAATTTTCCTAAAGATGATGATAACTCGCCTGAAGAAGATAATTATTTCAATAAAATTTTCATCTATGGATATACCAAAGACCATCAATTAGTATTTGAACATAATAATATGGAATGGTCTGAAAAATTTATCACTAAAATTATTAATGATAATTCACTTTCTTTTCATAAGGTATATTTTGATTTTAATTTAGTTGATAATCGCCATTTGAAATATTTAATTTATATGCGCTATCCACTCTTAGAAAATAATGTATTTTTAGGTGAAGTCTATGTTGGCATAGAAATAACTCATTGGGTGCGTGAACAAATTCGCATATTCTTCATTTTATTAATAATTATTTCTCTATCCTTATTTTTTGTACGCTATGTCGCTTATAAAATGGCAAATAAAGCTATGCAACCTGTCGTTCAATCGTTTGAACAACAAAAACAGTTTATTGCCAATGCCTCTCATGAATTGCGAACACCTTTAAGCATTATAATGTCTGGATTAACTGTATTAAAAACAGATGATGAAAATAATCTCTCTAAATTTTCCATAGATACTATTGATGATATTAATGATGAAAGCTTAAAGATGAAAAAGCTCATTGACAATTTATTATTATCTGCAAGAAATACTAATAATACATTAACTGTGCATAACACTAAATTTAACCTCAATAATCTCATCAATAAAATCTACACTAAATTTTCTTTATTAGCTAAAAATAAGCAAATAACCCTCAAAATTTCTAACCCTCCAGATATTTTTATAACAGCTGATATGTCTCATATCGAACAAATATTAGCCATCTTAGTGGATAATGCTATTAAATACAGTGATGAAAATAGTTCTATTTTTATCACCATAACAGAAGATAAACAATGTATAAAAATTGCCATCAAAGATAGTGGTCCTGGCATATCCATTGAAGATTTACCGCATATATTTAAGCCATTTTATCGTGCTAATAATACTCGCACTTATTATGGTAATGGTCTTGGTTTATCAATAGCTCAAATACTCGCTCAAAAAAATCACAGTAATATTCTCGTTGAAAATAATAAAGAAAAAGGTTCTTGTTTTACTTTAATAATCTCTAAAAATTAATATTGTAATTTTTATTTTCACTTCAGCTTTTTTTCAGAATGCTCCTTTATGATTTTCTTAAATTAATCATAAAGGAGTTATTTTTATGAAATCGCAGCAAACTTCATCTCAATTATTCGACTTTAAAAATCTCGACAAAACTTCTATTTTTACTATAGCTATAATCTTCATAATTTTATACCTCTGGCATCTCGGTCTATACCCCTTGATAAACCCTGACGAAGGCAGATATGCTGAAATTCCTCGCGAAATGCTTGCTAATAAAAATTTCATTACTCCATATTTAAATAGCGTAGAGTATTTTGAAAAGCCCGTCCTTCAATACTGGATTACAGCTTTTTTTATGTATATATTTGGCGAAAATGAATTTGCCGTGCGTTTATTTCCTGCTCTATGTGCTTTAGGGGGTATTTATTTAACAGGATATTTAGCTACTAAGATGTTTAATCGCCAAACAGGTTTTCTAGCTAGTATTATAATTGGCAGTTCCTTTCTTTATTTAATTATAGGCTCTTTAAATATCTTAGATATGGCAATATCTTTTTTCATCACCCTATCTATGGTGAGTTATTATCAATTTAGCACTACATTAAAATCAAAATATATATATATATTTTACGCTTCTATGGCTTTTGGTACTTTGACAAAAGGTCTAATCGCTATTGTTTTAACCGTTGCCATTATATTTTGTTATTGTTTACTCACTAAAAATTTAAAACTACTATTAAAAAGTATTTCTCTTATCGGTATATTAATTTTTCTCGTGATTTGTGTGCCATGGTTTTATTTAGTTTGCAAAGATAATCCAGACTTCTTCTATTTCTTTTTTATCCATGAACATTTTTTACGCTATTTAACTAAAGTTCATGACCGTTATCAACCTTTTTATTTCTTCATACCTTGTATCATTTTAGGGATTTTCCCATGGACTGGATTTTTTATCTCCTCTTTATTATCCAAATCACCAAAAAGAACATGGTATAAATTTATAACTAATCCTCATAGACATAAATATATTTATTTATGTCTATGGTTTAGTATAATTTTTGTTTTTTACTCCATGTCAGACTCTAAACTTGTACCTTATATAGTTCCTTGTTTGATGCCTATGGCTATATTGATTAGTCGTCATTTAAATCACATTTCTTATCAGACAACTAAAATAAAAATTGCTCTATTCATTAACGCTTTTATTTCCCTGCTCATCATTGTTGCTTTAATCGTAACAGCTATTAAAAGCGATTTTATCAGTTTAGATGAATTTATCTTTTCTGGCAGTTTCATCATTTTAGTACTATTTATCTCTAATCTAATAATATTTATATCTTGGTATAAATATAAAAATTTCTCACAAATAATCGCAATTTATGCTATATCTGCTATTTTATTTAGCTTTTCTTTACAACCTGTAATCACACAAGTGGCTCAACATCGTACAGGAAAAGAAATTGCTCAAGTAGTAAATACTTTAAAAACAAAAGATACGCTAATAATCTCCTATAAAGATTATCTTCAAGATTTACCATTTTATACAAAATCCCGCATTGCCATTTACGATTATCTAGGTGAATTAGAATTTGGCTCTAAACACGATAGCGGACAGGGTTGGTTCTTTAACAAAGAAGAATTTCTGTCCACATGGCAACAAAATCCTCATGCGATATTAGTCGTTCCTCAAAAATATAAACAAGAATGTTTAGCTGAATTAAATGATGAAAATGCTATTGTTTACTTTGAAACTAATAAATATTTAATCATCACTCATAACTAAATAAAAAAGCATGTTAAAGATTACGAAATTTAACATAACCTTTAACATGCTATTTTTTATTTAAAACTCAAATTTTTCTACTGCACCATCATGAGTTAAGATAAATTTTTCTTGTTGAGGAATATTTCCTCTTTTATCCTTAGGTGGAATAATTTCATATTTTTCTAAAGCTTGTATACATGCTGTATTTAAATCTTGATATTCTTCTTCACTTAAACCTAAATCAGATTTTTCAGCAGGTAACACAGGATAAGCCTGTATTATTTTGCCCTGCTCATCCATGATATATTCCACTACTATGATAATAGCTTCGCCTTCTGGCACTAAATTATAATCATAAACAGGTTTTTCTTTATGTTTATAAGTTGGCATTAAATCCTTAGAATCTTTTACATCGCTAAAATTCAATACAAGATTTTCTTTTGATATCTCTTTAACTACGATTTTTGTATCTTTATATGTGCGAAATTTATGTCTAGGTTCTTTTTTTACTACAGGTTCTGGCTTTTTTTCTTCTGGTGGATTAATTGTTTCTATTGGTGGTTTTTGCTTTTCTAATTCTTCTTCATCAACAACTATTTCCGATTGAGCATTGATGTCTTCTGCCTCTTCAACTACTATATCATTTGACTCGTCCTCTTGAGTTATTCCAATATCTACATACGTAATATCTTCATCAGCAGAGGATTGTAGCATTGATTTTTCGTTTAATTCTTTTGTTATATTATTCATAACATATCCACCTAGAGCAAAAATCCCTACATGCAAAACGATAGATATTACTAATCCTACTTTTACATAATTTTTAGCTTTCATCATAAAATCCTTCTATGTTCAAATTAATAATATAATTTTATCAAGAACGATATAATAAAAATACTCCCAAGCAAATGATGATGATACCACCTATTTTATTCAAAGTCATTGACTCGCCAAAATAAAAATAACCCACAAAAGCAGCTATGATATAACCTATGCTTAAAAATGGATAAGCATAACTTACTTCTACTCGCGAAAGTACCATAAGCCAAACAACAAAACTTATCACATAGAAAATAAGCCCAGACCATACATAAATATTTGTGCTAGCTTTTAAAACCATGGTCAATATAGAATTAATATCTACTTGTATGCTTCCTATCTGCGACATGCCTTTTTTTAAAACCAATTGAGCAGCTGCATTTAATAATACACCTGTTAATATCAATAATAAATTTGTCAAAATTTCATCTCCCTTTATTTATCAATTATTAATCTTAACACATCTAGTACAATCTTACAGCAAAAATCAAAAAAATCTTCGCTATCTTGTATTATTCTTTCAGGAAAAAATCATTTTAGATATCTATACTATATCTTGATTGTAGAGAAATATAAAAAATAGTATAATTGTATAGTTTAAACATATTTTTAAAATCATTTATCTAGGAGGTTTTTTCTTGCGTGATTTTTGTCTAAAAAATAAAAAATTACTGTTGGGAATATTTGTTTTAGCTATTTTTTATCTCTATTTAGCCCATTTAGGCTCTTATCATTTAATGGACCCTGATGAAGGTCGTTACAATCAAATACCTCGTGAAATGTTACTTCGTGGCGATTTTATCACTCCACATTTAAACGGCGTAGAATACTTTGAAAAACCTGCTTTTCAATATTGGTTTACTGCCATCATGATGAAAATTTTCGGTGTTACAGAATTTGCCGGACGTATCTTGCCTGCATTATCAGCTATCGGTTGCGTTGGTCTTGCTGGATTTTTAGGCACAATGATGTATTCTCGCAAAGTAGGTCTACTCGCTAGTGCTATTCTAGCCACATCTTGTTTAAATTTAATCGTTGCCTCTATTAATATTTTAGATATGGCTCTGACTTTATTTATGACAGCCTGCATGGTATTTTTCTATGCTTTTGAACGCTCAGAAAAGAAAAAATGGCTTGTTGCCTTTTATATCGCCATGGGCTTTGGTGTTTTAACTAAGGGCTTAGTTGCCATAATCTTACCATTTGGTATTTTATTTTGGTACACAATTTTAACAAAAAGACCTCGTTTATTCTTAAAATTATTTTATCTACCTGGAATTTTAGCTTTTCTCATCGTTACTGTTCCATGGTTTTATCTCGTTTGCCAAGCAAACCATGATTTCTTTTATTTCTTCTTTGTTCGTGAGCATTTCTTGCGTTTTACAACTAAAATGCACGATAGATTCCAACCTTGGTGGTTCTTTATTCCATTTGTAATCATCGGCATGTTACCTTGGACTGGATTTTTATTATCTTTATTTAGTAAAAAAGGTGTTATTCGTAAAACAACATCTCAGCGCAATCGCTTTGATATCATCTTCTTATTATTATGGTTCTTTATCATTTTCATTTTTTACTCTATTTCTGATTCTAAATTAGTACCATATATTATGCCTTGCTGGATGCCACTTGCTATTTTAATTGCAGCTTCCATCAAACGTTTTGAAGATGAAAATTCTTGGCTTAGTCATAGCTTTTTAATCAATAGCATCTTATGCTTAGCTTTTGTCGGAGCTTTAGTTGGCTATGTCTTAAGTTCTAATTATTTGACAATTGATGAATTCATTGCCGAAGGTGGTTTACTCACAGCAGCATTATTCATCGGTACCATTGCCTCTATTTTGGTTTGGATAAAAATAAAAAGATTTCGTTGCACTGTAAGTGTTCTTTGTGTCATGGGATTTTTCTTTGGTTTAGGTCTTCATGATGTTCAACAACAAGTACACAATAATCAATCTGCATATTATGTAAGCCAAAAAATCAATGAATTAAATCCACAAGACGCTTTAATTGTAAATTATGGCGATTTTTATCACGGTATACCATATTACACTAATCAACGAGTTGCTCTTGCTGATTTCAAAGGTGAACTTGAGTTTGGCTCTGAACATCCAAGTGGTGCAGGTTGGTTTTTCAATGGCGAAGAGTTAAATGATTTGTGGAACAGTCAAAAGCGTATTATAATTGTGGTTAAAGAACGTTATAAAGATAAATGTCTCAATGTATTGACTTCTCCAGCGAAACAAGTATTAACTGAAGGGTCATATACTATTTTGATTAATAAATAATAGTTAAATGATTTGGAGGAATATTTCCATGCGTAAAGAATTTTTACCTTTTGCTAAACCTATGGTTAGCGAAGAAGCTATTGCTGATGTAGCAGACTCTATTCGTAAAGGTTGGCTCGCTATGGGCCCTAAAACAGTAGATTTTGAACAAAAATTTGCTGATTATGTAGGTTGCAAATTTGGTATCTCCGTAAACTCTGCTACTGCCGGTTTACACCTCGCTGTAATGGCACTTATCGAGCCTGGTGATGAAGTCATTACTACACCTATGACATTTGCTAGCACTGTAAATGCAATCGTATTTGCTGGTGGTAAACCTGTCTTAGTAGATATTGACCCTCATACATTCAATATTGATATAAATAAAATTGAAGAAGCTATCACACCAAAAACAAAAGCTATCATTCCTGTTCATTTTGCAGGTCGCCCTTGCGATATGGATGCACTTGAAGCTCTTGCACAAAAATATAATCTTGGCATTATCGAAGACTCCGCTCATGCTCTTGGTGCAGAATATAAAGGTAAAAAAATCGGCTTTGGTCGTGGTGCTCGTCATATTGCTGTATTTAGCTTCCACCCAACAAAAAATATCACAACTGGTGAAGGTGGCATGATTTGCACAAATGATGAAGAAGCAGCTGAACTCATGTCTATGCAACGTCAAAATGGTATGAGTAAAGGTGCTTGGAACCGTTATCAAGCAAATGGTAAAGCTCATTATGATATTTTCCGTCCAGGTTTAAAATATCAAATGATGGATATTCAAGCTGCTATCGGTCGCGACCAGCTTACTCATCTTGAAGAATTCAATAATCGTCGTCGTGAAATCGTAGCTCGCTATCAAAGAGAATTAAAAGACGTACGTGGTTTAATCCTTCCTCCAGAAATCGAAGAAGGCAATGTTCATTCTTGGCATATATACACACCTCTAATTGATATTGATGAACTCGGTTTTAGTCGTGATGATTTCATGGCAAAAATGAGTGCTAAAAATATCGGTACAGCTTACCATTATCAAGCACTTCATTTATTTACTTGCTTTGGCGAACTCACTGGTCTTAAAGCTGGCGATTTACCAAACTCTGAATATGTATCTGAACGTATTGTTTCCTTACCACTCTTCCCTGCAATGACCGATGAAGATATAACTGATGTTATTGAAGCAATCAAAGAAATCTGTGGTATGAAAGGCTGATAACTAAAAAATGTTAGGAAATCCTGAAATTTCCATTGTAATTCCAGTTTACAATGAAGAAGAATCTCTTTCTCAATTATTTAAAGAACTCTATCCTGTAATGGAAAATTTACAGCGTAGTTTTGAAATAATCTTTGTCAATGATGGTAGTCGTGATAAATCATTTGCCATGCTCTATGACTTTCAAAAAGAGCATGAAAAAACTGTTCGCGTCATTGATTTAAATGGTAATTTCGGTCAGCATATGGCAATCACTTCTGGTTTTGCTAATGTTCGTGGAAAATACATCATTACTTTAGATGCTGACCTTCAAAATCCGCCAGAAGAAATCCCTAAAATCATTGCCAAAATGGATGAAGGCTATGATGTAGTCGGCACATGTCGTCAAAATCGTCATGACCCTTTATTTAGAAAAGTAGCTTCTCGCTTTGTAAACAGAATGACTAATCGCATCAGTGGTTTGCATATCAGCGATTATGGCTGTATGCTCCGCGGATATAGTCGTCGTATTGTCGATATCATCGTTCAAAGTCGTGAAAGCACTACTTTCATTCCTGCTTTAGGTCAAAAATTTGCCGTAAATCCTATAGAAATTCCTGTCAGTCATCGCGAACGTGAATTTGGCGAATCTAAATATAGCTTTTTCCGTTTACTTCGCTTAAATTTTGACTTAATGACAAGCTTTTCTATAGCTCCACTACAAATGGTTACAATGAGCGGTATGGGTATCTCCCTTTTAAGTATTATCTTCTTCTTATATTTGATTTTACGCCGTATTATTGTCGGACCAGAAGCTGATGGTGTCTTCACTTTAATGGCTGTAAACTTCTTCTTGATCGGTGCAACTATTATGGCACTTGGTATCATTGGCGAATATACTGGTAGAATTTATAAACAAATTCAGCAACGACCACATTATATAATCAGAAAAATATATGAGGACGGTGCTAAAGAAGATGAATAGACCTTCTATTGTAGTATTTGCCTATAGTGAACCTGGATATACTTGTCTTAAAGCTTTAATAGAAGCTAAAGCTAATATTTTAGCTGTATATACTCATCAAGATGACCCTGATGAAGAAATATGGTTTCATTCTGTATATGATTTAGCTAAGGCTAATAATATCCCTGTATTTAGACCAAAAAAAATAGATGAAGAAGCTACTAATTATATCTTAAATTTAAATCCAGATATCATCTTCTCTTTCTATTTTCGCCGTTTAATTCCTAATGAAATCATTTTAAAACCTCGTTTAGGTGCTTATAATCTCCACGGTGCTTTATTGCCTAAATATCGTGGTCAAACATGTATCAATTGGGCTGTAGTAAATGGTGAAACACGCACTGGTGCCACACTTCATCTCATGACAGAAAAAGCTGATGAAGGAGATATTGTAGACCAGCGTGGATTTGATATAGCCTTTACAGATACATCTTTAGATGTTTTCATCAAAGTTAGTAAAATCGCTAGTGAAATCATCAAAGATTGTTTGCCAAAAATAGAGGCAGGTACTATTACTTTGACACCACAAGATGATACACAAGCCACAAAATTTGGCAGACGTCGCCCTAAAGATGGTTTATTGAATTTTTCTAAAGACGCCGTTAGTTTATATAATCTCATTCGTGGCGTTACACATCCTTTTCCTGGAGCTTTTACCTATGTAAATAATAAAAAATTATTCATCTGGTGGGCAAAACCAATCGAAGGAACAGGAAATATCGGTGAAATTGTAAGTACTAATCCACTTTGCATTGGCACCGGAAAAGGTCTACTTCAACTAGAAAAATTACAATTTGAAAATGAAGCTGAATTAGATGCTAAAGCATTTACTGATTTATTGCCAATCGGTACTAAATTCGAACTTGAATAAACTATTATAAATAAAGATAGAAAGAAGTATTTATCATATGAAAATTTTTGTTACTGGTGTAAACGGTTTTATTGGCTCTCATTTCCTTGAAATGGCACTTGCTCAAACAGACTGGGAAATTCAAGGGTTTGACTTAGCAGATAATAATATCACTCAATTCTTGGATAATCCTCGCTTTTCTATGAAAAAAGGCGATATCTTCAAAGAAGAAGCTTGGCTCAATGAACAAATTAAAGAATGTGATGTTCTTTTACCATTAATCGGTATCGCTCGCCCAGCTTATTATATAACTCGTCCACTTTGGACATTCGAACTTGATTTTGAACAAAATTTAAAAATGGTTCGTAAATGTGCTGAATATGGTAAACGCGTTATCTTCCCTTCAACTTCTGAAGTATATGGTATGCCTGATCCTAACAATAAAGTCATGGACGAAGATAACAGTAATTTAATCTTAGGTCCTGTATCTAAGAGCCGTTGGATTTATAGTTGTAGTAAACAAATGATGGATAGAGTAATCTTCGCTTTTGGTCAAGAAATGGGACTTAAATTCACTTTGTTCCGCCCATTTAACTGGGTAGGGCCTCGCCTTGATAGCTTCAAAGACGCAAGCGAACATAAAGGTCGTTCCATCACTCAATTCATCTATGATGTTTTGTACACTGGCAAAATAACACTTGTAAATGGTGGTGCTCAACGTCGTAGCTTTACTTGGGTAGGCGATGGTGTACAAGGTTTAATCGATATCATCACTAATAAAGATGACCAAGCAGAAGGACAAATCTTCAATATTGGTAATCCAGAAAACAATTATTCCATCAAAGAAATGGCTGAAATCGTTGTTGATGAAATGAAAAAATTCCCTGAATTCAAAGATAAAGCCGATAAAGTAGAATTTATCGTTATGGACTCCGATAAATATTACGGTAAAAATTATGATGATATGCAAGATAGATTGCCATCTGTGAAAAAAATGGAAACTCGTCTCGGTTGGAAACCAAAAGCTACACTTCGCGAAGCAATCCACTATACACTTGAATGGTATGCTAAAAATTTAGATAAAGCTTAATTATTATTTATAAAAATCAAAGCCATTGCCTCAGCATTTGCTAGTGGCGATGGCTTTTTAACTAAAATATAAAATTTGGAGGATATTATGGCTAAAAAAATTGCTATAAAAATTGATGTAGATACAAAACGTGGCTATGATGAAGGTGTACCTCGCATGCTTGATGTCTTTAAACAAGAAGATATCCAAGCTACTTTCTTTTTCTCCATGGGTACTGATAATTCTGGTAAAGCTATTCGCCGTATCTTTCGCAAAGGTTTTTTAACTAAAATGCTACGCACTAAAGCACCTAGTACCTATGGTTTTAAAACTATGATGTATGGTACTCTTTTACCTGCACCTCATATCGTCGAACCAAATCCTATGCCATTTCTTCGTGCTATCAAAGAAAATCACGAATGTGGCATTCATTGTTGGGATCATGTTTATTGGCAAGATAAATTGCCTTTCTTATCTGAAGATACTATAAAAGAAGAATTGACCAAAGCCATCAATCTCTTTGAAAAAATCGCTGGCTTTAAAGCTAAAGCTTGTGCTGCTCCTGGCTGGCAAGTAACTCCTCGTAGCTTAAAAGTTCAACAAGAATTAGGTTTTGATTATTGCAGTGATGTTCGCGGATATTATCCATTTTATCCTATCATGAATGATAAAAAATATTTGCCACTACAAATTCCAGGAACATTGCTCACTATGGATGAATGTTTAGGTAGCACTTTAGATGATAAATTAATCACTGAAGAAAATATCAATGATTATTGGTTAAGTCATTGCAATCAAGAATTTAATGTTTTAACTATCCATTCAGAAATGGAAGGCTTAAAACAATTGCCTATTCTTCATGATTTCATCAAAAAAGCCAAAAAACTTGGTTATGAATTTGTAAAACTAGAAGAAGGTAAACATGTTCCTAATATTAAAGAATGTGAAATTTATCATGGATATTTACCAGGTAGAGCAGGAACAGTTGCTCGTCAACGATAATTAAATAAAAAAGCCACATCATATTGCTGTGGCTTTTTTATTTATAAATATTTAATTATGGTTTTTTATAACCGCATTTTGGACAAACGCCATTTTCATTCAATGCAATACCACATAATGGACAACGATCAACTTCAAGATGTGGTTCATATTCTTCAGATGCCAAATTAACTCCACTAGAGAAAGTGAGTTTTACAATATTTAATTTATCTTTTAAAAGCTCATAAACAATTTTTATCATACCTTCAACTGTCATTGTTTCTTTTGTAACAACAAGACGACAATCTGGATATGCAGTAGCAAGTTCTGTTTTAAAAGCAGGCCCTTTCATCACATTATTTGGTGCACCATCTTTTATACCTTGCTTTTCATAAACACCTAAAATAGCAGGAAGTAATGGATCATCTTCACGCAAAATTAAAGCATGATCAAAATTTTTCAAAACTTCCCATGCAGTTTTTTGAATTTCATTACAAGGGAATACCATATTTACGCCAGAATTAATAGAACCTTCTACTTCAATAGTAAGAACACCTGTATGCCCATGAAGATATTGTGCTTCGCCCTTGAAACCATAAAAACGATGTGCATACTGTAAATCAAGTTTTGTAATACTTCTCATAAATAACATCTCCTTTGTAATTTTTATTAATTAATAATCTTTATCCATTAATATTATATCAACACTTCTAAAAAATATCAATATTTTTTAGAAATTTTTATTATTTTTTTACATTTACTTCATTATCCTTTAAAATATACCATTTATAATAAAAGCATATCAGTTAGGAAATAGCACCTCTGGTTATTAGATACATTTGTAGAAGAAGAAGACTTGCTATGCGTGGTAGCTTCTATCTTCTACAAAATTAACTCCATTTTGAGGTAATAATTATGACAGATTTTAGTAATGTTTTCTTAATCAGTGATATGGATGGCACATTAATTAATTCTAAATCGCAAATTTCCACTATTAACAAATATGCTTTAAATGAATTCACTAAAGCCGGTGGTACATTTGCAGTAGCTACTGGAAGAACCCTCCACAGTTGTAAACAATATATTCCAGAGCTTCCTATAAATGCACCTAGCATATTTTATAATGGCACAATCTTGCAAGATACGAATAATAATGTAGTCTTAAAAACATTATCACTGCAAACAAAAATTCTTTTCAATTTTCTCAAACAATGTTTAATTCATTGTCCTAACACTTGTATAGAACTTCATACTAAAGATACTTTTCACATCATCACTAAAGAAGAATTTGATGATCCTGTTATCAAACGTGAAAATTTATCTTATATCAGAAGTAATCTAGATGACCTTTATGATTTAGATATTTTAAAAGTCCAATTCTATACAACAAATACTCATACGATATCATGGCTCCATAATTTCGCCAAATCTATGGAGATGGATAAAATTGCCAAATATTTTACTTCTTGGTCTAGTTATTTTGAATTAATTCCTAAAAATGCTTCTAAAGGTATTATGTTGGATAATTTACGCAAAATGCCTATGTACAAGGATAAAATATTTATCGCTGTTGGTGATTTTGACAATGATATAGAAATGCTTCTCTTTGCCGACTACGGCATTGCTGCTCAAAATGCTACGCAAAACCTTAAACAAGTAGCAGACATCATCGGCGTAAGCTGTGATGAACACCTTCTTTTTCATGTTATCAACAAAATTATTCCTAATTTGGATAAACTGATGATAACAACTCTTCAAACTGCATAAGAAAAACCTTCTATGTATAGCCCTAACATAGAAGGTTTTTCTTTTTTTATCTATAAATTTATTTCACAGCAAACTCTTTATAAGCCTGATATAGACGCTCTAATGCCCAATGAATATATTTTGTTGGACAAGCCAAATTCCAACGCTCAAACCCACTACCTGCTTTACCAAATATATAACCTTCATCAAAATAAAGGCACGCTTTTTGGCGATTGCGCATTTCTAATTCTTCATTAGTTAAATTAAATGCTCTAAAATCAAGCCATAATAAATATGTCGCTTGAAGCTGTGTTATTTTCACTTGTGGAAAATACTCTTGCATAAAATTCATGATTATTTTTTTATTTGTATCAATGATATTTATGACCTCTGTCAACCATTCTTCGCCATATTCATAAGCTAAACGACAAGCTTCATAACTTAAAATACTACAAGCAAAATCTGCATCAGTTGCTTGTTCTGCTTTAAATAAATTGCGATAATTTTCATTAGCTATAAATACATTAGAAAGTTGCATACCTGCTAAATTAAATGTCTTACTTGGTGCTGTGCAAATAATTGAATGTTCTAATGCTTCTTTAGAAATCGTACCATAGGAAACATGTTTAAATCCTGGCATAATTAAATCAGCATGAATTTCATCAGCTACTACTAAAATATCATTTGCTAAGCAAATTTCACTGATTTTAGTTAATTCTTCTCTTGTCCAAATGCGACCGCAAGGATTATGCGGACTACAAAGTATCAACATTTTTGTATCTATTGCTTTAGCTTTTTTTGTAAATAAGTCCCAATCAATATCATATGTCATACCATTATTAATCAAAGGTATCTCCACTAATTTTCTTTGATTGATTTCTATAGCCTTATACATAGGATAATAAACAGGTGTAAATAACATCACACCATCGCCTTTTTGCGTAAATGCTTTTACAGCAGTGAAAAAAGCATTTACTACACTATGTGTTTCTACAAGCCATTTTTCATCAACTGTAAAATCATGATGCTTTTGTTGCCATTTACAAACGCTTTCACGATATTTTTTATTCGTGCCTGCATAGCCTAAGATATTATCATCTATAAATTTCTTTAATCCTTCTGTGATTTCTGGGGCAAGTTTAAATTCCATATCAGCTACAGAAAAAGGAATTACTTTTTCATCTACTAAAGGATTATTTTTCATTTCCTGCCATTTTTGACTGCCAATGCCAAAGCGAGCATTAATATTTTCTAAATCGTATTTCATAAAATACACCTCTTTCATTTTTAATTATCATATTCCCCCATACCCCCATATAAAAATATTTTTACTTTCCTAAATTATAGCTTAATGCTTTGATATCTATGATTTTATTTTAATTTTTATTTCTATCCTATACATAGGCTTATATTTATCATTTATAAATAATATAATGATGGCAAATAATATTATTTATAAGGAGGATTTCATCATGCATATTCCTGATAATTATTTAAGCCCTTCCACTTGTGCTACTTTATTTGTAGCTATGACACCTATCTGGTACTATTCTATCCGCAAGATAAATAAAACTTTATCTGCTGATAAAATTCCTTTAATTGGCATAGGTGGCGCATTTGCTTTTATTTTGATGATGTTTAATCTGCCCATTCCTGATGGCACTACAGCCCACGCCGTCGGTGGAACACTCATTGCTTTACTGTTAGGGCCCTATGCCGCCTGTATAGCTATCAGTGTAGCACTTTTCATTCAAGCTATAATCTTTGGTGATGGTGGTATTTTATCTTTTGGGGCTAATTGTTTTAATATAGCATTTATTTTACCTTTCACAGGCTTTTTTATTTATAAAATTTTAAATAAAATTCATCTATCTCCCTTTTATCATAAATGCACTATTTTTCTATCTGCCTATATCAGTATAAATTTAGCTGCTTTTTTCACAGCTTTAGAACTTGGTATTCAGCCATTATTATTTGTAGATAATTTAGGTCAACCACTTTATTGTCCGTATCCTCTTTGGATATCCATACCTGCCATGGCTTTATCTCACTTGACAATTGCTGGCATAGCAGAAGGTTTATTTACTTTATCTTTATATCTTTTTATCCTCAAGACATCTCCAAATATAATTTATGATAGCCAACAGATAAAATTAAATTCTATTTTTTCTTTATTAGCATTTTTAATTATTATTTCTCCACTTGGACTCATAGCTGAAGGCACCGCATGGGGTGAATGGGCTCCAGAAGAAATTTTAAATGATACTTCTTCGGGGGTTACTCTTGGATTTATTCCAGAAAAATTATTAAATGGATTTAATTATGAAGCTTTTTTCCCTGATTATACTATGAGTGGGACAACTGATATTTTAGCTTATATAGCTTCAGCTATTATTGGTGTCGCTCTCTTAATCATCATCTTTAAAATACTGGGAAGTATTATTTATGCAAAAAAACAATCACTTTGATAATTCTGCTAAAATTCCTAAATGGCTTTTAACTACAGATGAGTACACACCCCCAAAGGATAAAGATAAATTTTGGCAAAAAACTTTATTTTCCATTACTACTAAATTAATTTTTCTTCGCCATCATAATTATCCCCATAAAAACAGTTGGCTAAATCCCAGTGAAAAATTATTGTTTATTTTTCTCACCATAATTTTAATAAATTCTGCACAAAAAATATTTTTTCCTTTAATTATTTTAGCTTTTAGTTTAATTTATTTATCAACTTTAAATACTAAACTCATCATTTCTATATTAAAGCCGACTTTGATATCAACTTTATTTTCTTTAATAATAATTTTACCTTCTCTATTACTAAATAATACTCGCCTTTTCTATCTACCTTTTAAAATTTTTATAACTGTTCTTCTTTTAGCTTATATCGCTCAAACTATCCCTTTTTATAGACTAAGTAAAATTCTTCGCCTATTTCATATTCCTGCGATATTTATTTTAACCTTAGATTTAACATTAAAATACATCGTGATTTTAGGAGATACCATTACCAATTTATTAATTTCTCTAAAATTGCGCTCTGTCGGTAAAAATAATTTTAAGTATCAAAGTCTAGCCTCTATATCAGGCACTACATTTCTAAAATCACAGATTTATACTAAAGAAACTTATCATGCTATGATATGTCGTTGTTTTGATGAAAATTACACGCCAGTTATTAAACATAAATTTAAATTAAAATATATTTGGCATATTATCGTAATTATCATCTATCTATTATTTTATTTTTTCAGTGAAGGATATTTTCTATGACACCAATTATAAATCTATCTCATATAAGCTATAACTATGAAGAAGTTTCTGCTTTAAATGATATCTCTCTTGAAATTTATGCTGGAGAATTAATCTTTTTTACGGGTCCTAATGGTTGTGGTAAATCCACTTTATTTAAACTTTTAAATGGTCTAATCTTTCCCACTAAAGGTGAATATTACTTTGATAATAAGAAAATCGATAAAAATACTTTGCAAGATAATATATTTGCTAAAAACTTTCATAAACGCATTGGCTATATTTTTCAAAATCCAGATGTGCAATTATTCAATGCTACAGTATATGATGAAATCGCCTTTGCCCCAAGGCAAATGAATTTAGATGAAGACATCATTCATCAACGTGTAAATGAGCTTTTAATTTATTTAAATATACAACATTTACAAAATAGACCATCTTATCATCTAAGTGGTGGCGAACAGAAAAAAGTGGCTCTTGCTGCAATCTTAGCTCTAAATCCAGATATACTTATGATTGATGAGCCTTTAAATGGGCTTGATAATAAGACTAGACAATGGTTTAAAGAATTTCTCATAGATTTTATCAAAGCTAATAAAACTATTTTGATTTCCACGCATGAACAAGAATTATTATCCCTACCTCATAGTCGCATTATAAAATTCAATGATGAACATACTATTTTAAATTAAAATCAACTAAAAAAGTGTTGTATATAGCCTAGACCATATACAACACTTTTATTATTTATGACTATATAAACACCATGGTTCTTCTGCCATATAATTGCCATCATTATAATAAGCAGCTCTAGCTCTACAGCCACCACAGCTGAATTTATATTTACATTTACCACAATTGCCTTCAAATTCAAAAGTACGCAATTTATTCAATACTTCGCTGTTTTTCCAGATTTCATCAAATGGAGTTTTGCGAACATCGCCAAGTTCCATATTTAAATAAGCACATGGCTGTACTTTTCCTCGAGGGCTGATAATGCAATAAGATGTTCCAGCCAAACAGCCACGACGGAAACGAAGTTTCATGCCCATCTGATCAGCTATACGCATAAATTGAGGTGCGCAAGTAGGTTTTAATTCGATATCCACTTCTTGCTGTTTTTTCATAATTCTTGTGATAACATCTTCATATTCTTTAGCGCGAAGTGTTTCTGCTTCGATATTTTTACCTCTACCTGTTGGTACTAAGAAGAAAATATGATGAGCTACAGCACCTTCTTTAACGGCAAAATCCGTTAAAGCTTCCAATTCATGTTGGTTCCAATCCATCACTGTTGTATGAATTTGAAATGGCAACCCTACTTTACGACAATTTCTCATACCACGAACAGCGCCTTCCCAAGCATTAGGGAATTTACGGAAATTATTATGTTTTTCTGCGTCCATGGAATCAAGAGAAATTCCCATACCCATAGCGCCAGCATTTTTTAATTTTAAAGCCATTTCTTCTGTGATAAGCGTGCCATTTGTACCAAATACAGAGCGAAGACCTAATTTTGTAGCGTATTCCACAAGTTCTACGATATCTGGACGCATAAGTGGCTCTCCACCAGAAAAAATCATGATTTTAAAGCCAGCTTTTGCAATCTGCTCTAAAAGCGTTTTCGCTTCTTGAGTATTTAATTCTTCATCTGCTTTACAACCAGCATCACGATAACAATGGTCGCAAAACATATTACAAGCATTAGTTGTATTCCATGAAATAATCATTATTTTTCAGCTCCTGTAATACCAATTTCTTCATCAGTTAAATAACAAGAAGGGTCTGATTCCCAAAAATCTCCAGTACGAGCTTCAGCACGTGTTCTGAAATTACCATTACAATTATCTAAGAATTTGCATTTACTGCAACGACCTTTTAATAATGGTTTTCTATCTTTCAATCCTGCCATAATAGGATTTGTTGTATCTTGCCAAATATCACCAAATTTACGTTCACGAACATTGCCAAAAGTATGGTGTTGTGTAAATTGGTCAGGATGTACATATCCAAGTGGGTCAACTTCGGCAAAAGCCATACCAGAACGGTTACCACCATTCATTGCGATATATTTTTTAATCTGCTGAGCAAGTTCATCTTTGCCTTCTTGAAGTGCTTTTAAATACATATATACACCATCGCAATGATTATCTACAGTCAAGATTTCTTTTTTCAAACCACGTTCTTCAAAATCACGAGTGCGACGAATGATTATATCCATAGCACGGCGAGATTCTTCAGCTGTTACATCTTCATCCATCATTTGATTGCCACGACCAGAATATACTAAATGATAGAAGCAAACACGATTGATATTTTCTTCTTCAATGAAATCAAAGATATTTTCTAATTCTTGGATATTGTGATGATTGATAGTGAAGCGAAGCCCTACGCGTTGGTCAACTGCTACACAGTTTTTAATACCATTCATAGCAGCTTCAAAAGCTCCAGCTTTTCCGCGAAATTTATCATTTACTTCACGAAGACCATCTAAAGAAATGCCCACATATCCTACACCAATATCTTTGATTTTGCGAGCTACTTCTGGTGTAATCAAAGTACCATTAGTAGATAATGTAGGACGTACACCTTTTTTCGCTGCATAGTCTGCAAGTTCAAAGAAATCTGGACGAATTAATGGTTCTCCACCAGAAAATAATAATACTGGCACATTGAAATCTGCTAAATCATCAATGAATTGTTTTGCTTCTGCTGTAGTCAATTCATTTTGATATTTTTTAGCATCAGAACTCATATAACAATGGCGACATTTTAAATTACATGTACGTGTAGAGTTCCAAACTACTACTGGTCCCATGCCTTCTCTTACGCCATTTCTTGCTTTATGAGCATTATCTGTATAACGAAGAGAGTCTCCAAAATATTCTGTTGCAAATAATAATTTCGTTACGCTTATCAAGTTATTTCACCTATTCCTTATTTTAATTCTAGTTTATACAAGCAAATATTTATATATTCAATATATGTATAAGTAATTATGAACGACATTCACATTTACAATATATTTATAATAACAATATAAAGGTTAAAGGTCAATAAAAAGCTTTTATAATAATTTTTCTATTTTGACCAAAAAAATATCTTTTTATCCCCATATATTCTACAGAGATAAAAAGATATTTATATCTTAATAATTTATTCTTTTTTTACCAGCGACTAAACGTTTTAAAGAATTTACTTCACGTGTAAGTCTATTGATAGCTTTTACTAAAGCAGCTACTGGATTTGCTTGTTCTACAGTTTCTACTTTTTCCACTTTTTCTACTTTAGAAATGCTTTCTGCTTTTGCTTTAACTTCTGGTTTTACTTCGATATTTTCTTTTTTCTGTACTGGTGTTTCATCTACATTTTGTACAATTTTACGAGGACGACCTCTTCTTTTCTTAGCTACTTGTTCATTTGCTTTTACTTGTATTTCTACTTTTTCTACCTTAGTTTCCACTTTTGTTTCTACTGCTTTTTGTGCATTTTTTGGTGGACGGCCTCTTCTTTTTTTCTGTGGTGCTTCTTCTTTTACTTCTTTTTTAACCACAGGTTCAGCTAATTTTATATTTTGCGCCATAGCAGCAATTTTATTTACACGTTTTTTAACTGTTTTTGCTTTATTTTCTGTAGCTTCTACTTGTGATACAACTTCTGGATTTTTACGAGGACGACCGCGTTTTTTCTTTGGCATATCCACTGTATATTCTTCTTTTTTTGTTTCTGCTACTGTTTCTACCACAGGATTTTTACGAGGACGACCTCTTCTTTTTTTTGTTGGTTCACTATTCATTATTTTTTCTTCCTTTGTTTCTACTGATATATTTTCTTTAGTATCTATGATTAATTGACCATCAGCATATAATTTTCTCCATCTTGCTGAAGCTCTTTCTATGCGTTTATTGCCTAAAATTGATGGGTCAAAACCTGCTTCAATAAAAATTTCTGTAGGTTTTTTCCCTGCTAAATAATTTTTTACATAATAAGATTTAAATGCTTCTGTATAAATAATTCTTGTTTTTTCTACTGACTCTACATTAGGGTTTTTACTGAGAATTTTTCTTTGTTCTTCGGTAAATACTTTTGCTGCCAATTCATTTCGCCTCTTTCATATGTATATATCTTATTTATAATCATAATATATACCATTGATAAATTCAATATATTATGCTAAAAAATCCCCCTAAAATTTTCCAATTAGTCCTAAAATAAGCCCTAATACACCAGAACCAGCCAAAATTTTTATAATTCCCACTTTTTTTCTAACAGCAATAAAAGCTACAATTAATACAAATAAACCTAAATAATCAATATCTGCTACATTTATTGGCATTTTTTCTGTATTGAACAAAGCTAAAAATATAAAACTCATACCAGCAGAACAAATTAATGCTACAACAGCTGGTCTTAAGCCATTTAATATACCTTTAATCACCCCAATATTTCCATATTTAAAAAATAATTTTGCTAAAATAATACCTAAAATAAACGATGGCGTTACAAATCCCAATGTTGCCACAATAGCACCTAAAAACCCTGCTACTTTCATGCCGACAAAAGTCGCTGCATTAATACCGATAGGACCAGGAGTCATCTGAGAAATTGTAAAAATATCTATAAATTCACTCATGCTAAGCCAGCCATGTACATCTATTACTTGTGCTTGGATTAATGGCATGGAAGCATATCCACCGCCAACACAAAATAAACCTACTTGAACAAAGCTCCAAAATAATTCTAAATAAATCATGGTAAAAATCCTTTGCTATTTTTCTATCACTAAATTAATTATTTTAATTATATTTTTTATCCCTCATTAAAATTAAACCAATAATTCCATCAATAACGATTAAATACATTATATTTATATCCGTAAAAAAGCTCATACCAAAGGTAAAACAAATAATAAATAAGGATAATATATATTTTTTCTTTATTTCTTTTTTCAATAAATCATATGCTACATTGATAATCAATGCTGTAGCACCACATTGCATACCTTTTAATAGCAATTTCACATATGGATTTGTAGCAAATAAATTATAAAAAATACAAATTAAAGATAAAGTGATAAGCGGTGGCAATACAGTGGCTAGTAAAGCTGTCAAAGTTCCTTTTACACCACGCATTTTATATCCTAAAATTACAGCGGAATTAATCGCCACTACCCCTGGCATAGATTGAGCTATAGCTACTAAGTCTAAGGCATCTTTTTCTTTTATCCATTTATATTCATCGACATATTTTGCCTTCAATAGCGGTATGATTACAAAACCGCCACCCACAGTAAAAGCACTGATAATAAATGTGGATTTAAATAATTTCCAATAAAAATTCTCTGCTTTTTCCATTTCAACATTCCTTTTACATAAAATAAAGAAATCACTATTATCGATTGAATATACAATAATAGTGATTTCAAATTAACTTAAAATACTATTTAAAAAACAGCTTTAATTTCACCAATGATATCACCACGATGATTTTTCAATACAGGTGGATACATTGACAATAATTTATTATATTCTTCTTCATTAATATAATTAAAATGTTTGAGCATTGCAATTACCATTGGAGTTACTGCTGCATAGCTTCCATCTTCAATTTTAAAAGCCATACCAGATTTTAATTCACGAGAAGCTAAGCAATATACTGCATCTGCACCAATTTTAGCCAATACTCGTTCATTTGTTACTTCTGCTACTGCTTTATCAATTCTACCTGTTCCAGAAACCATCTGCGGATATGCACACATAGCATCACGAATTTTTATCGCAGCTTCTGTGTATTCGCCCCAATTTCCTTCTTCTGCATTCATCAAACGAGCATAAGCATATGCCATTTTATCAAGTGGTAAATAAAATACAGGCACACCACAACCATCAATACCAATATCCAATTCATCTTCAGAAATACCAGCTGACATAGCTACTATTTGATGAATGATTTTTTGAGCTTCATGGTCTGGTTTTATATAATCTTCCACTGGTATATTCAACAACTGACAAAGAGCTATGATTGCTGAATGTTTACCAGAACAAGGATTATGCAATGCTGATGGTTTTAAATTATTCTTTACTAATTCTTTGAAAGCTTTTCCACTCATAGGACGAGCAGAACCACAGTTTAATACTTCTTCAGTTAAACCTAATTTATGCAAAATAGATTTTACTGTTTCTACATGAATATCTTCACCGCTATGAGAAGAAGCAAGTATTGCTAATTCTTGTTGTGTTAAATTATATTTTTCAACGCCACCTAATTTTACAAACTGTAATAATTGAAAAGGTTTCGCTGCACTGCGCCAAAACATTGGTAGGTGAGCATTGCCTACTTTATCAATAATATTGCCATCAACGCCAACACAAACAGCATCGCCTCGATGAATATTTTCTACATATTTTCCTCTTGTGTAATGTAATAATTCTACACTCATTTTCTCACCTCAATAATAAAATCTTTAGATTATCTTTTATCATACCATAGCACTTTATTTTTTTGTAGTAATTTATTGATTTTAAAATATCTAGCTTCTATAATTAATATGCATAGAAAAATTTTAAAAATGTGAGTTGAATGTAATGGAAATAGCTTTAATTGCTTTTTTAGCCTTCGTCATTGATTGCATAATTGACGACCCTAATTCTAAATATCATCCTGTAGCTTTGATGGGAAAATTAATTGATATCCTCGATAAATTATTGCGCAAAGATAATGCTACTGAACCTACAAAATTAGTCTGTGGCTTTATTTTGGTGGCTATATTATTGAGCTTTAGCTATGGCATAACTTATGGCATAATCACACTTCTTGATGTATTTAATTGCCCTAGTTGGCTCAATATCTTTATCCAAGCTGTAATCTTAAGCTTTATGATTTCACCAAAATCTCTAGCTAAAGCAGGCAAAGATATTTATGATGAATTAATCAATCACAATCTTGATGAAGCTCGCAAAAAAGTAAATTATATCGTAAGTCGCGATGCCAATCGCATGAATGAACAAGATATCACTCGTGCCACTGTAGAAACGGTAGCAGAAAATATCGTAGATGGTATTATCTCGCCTTTATTTTATTTCTTTATCGGTGGACTACCGCTCGCTGTACTTTACCGCATGAGCAATACCATGGACGCTATGATTGGCTATAAAAATGATAAATATCTTTATTTCGGCAGAACAGCTGCCCGCATTGATGATGTTTTGAATTTTATTCCTGCGCGCATAACAGGACTTTTATTAATAGTTGTAGCCTTTTATTCCAAATTAAATGCCAAGGGCGCTTTAAAAATGATGATGCGTGATGCTAAAAAACATCCTAGCCCTAATGGTGGTTATACAGAAGCTACAGTAGCTGGCGCACTAGATATTCGCCTAGGCGGTATAAACTATTATTTTGGTCGTCAATCTTTCCGAGCTTATATGGGCGAAGCTATCAATGAGTTAAATGCTCAACATATTCAACAAACCATAAAATTAATGTACAATGTTTCTACTTTATTTTTAATCATTATGTGCATTGGTTATATCGTAATCACAAAATATCAAGAACTTAGTCTCTAAATCATAAGTAGGTGAATAATAGATAATGCAAGATATTCAATATAAAAAAGGATTAGTAATCGTTCACACTGGAAACGGCAAAGGAAAAACTACAGCAGCTTTAGGGCTTGCAATTCGTGCATGGGGCGAAGGCTTAAAAGTTTTAATTCTCCAATTCATCAAAGGCAGTTGGAAATATGGCGAATTAAAAGCTTTAGCTAAATTTGCTCCAGATATCACAGTGAAACAATGCGGTGAAGGTTTTACTCGCCGAGGCAATACAGATATAAAAATCCATCAAGAAGCCGCTAAAAAAGCACTTCAAGAAGCTAAAATGGAAATGATAAGCAATAAATGGGATATGATTATCTTAGATGAAATAAATTACGCTATTGATTTTGATTTAGTCGATTTAAAAGATATCTTAGATTTAATCGCCGAAAAACCTGCTGATTTACATCTCGTTATGACAGGACGAAATGCCAAAGAAGAAATCATTCAAAAGGCTAATTTAGTAACGGAAATGAAAGAAATCAAACACCCTTATAAAGAAGGCATCAAAGCCCAAAAAGGTATTGAATTTTAAATTTAAATAAAAATGCACTCCAAGGAAAAATTTTCCCATTGGAGTGCATTTTTTAATTTTTTATCTTACCTAAAATGCGATTGCAAATAATAAATAATACAATCATATATAAACATAAAATACCAATAGATACTATAGAAATCTCTTGATTATGTGTGATAGCACGCAACAAAGTGGATGTATGCGTCAATGGCAAAGCTTCAATAAAATAATGTAGTAATAATGGCAATTTATCCGTAGAGAAAAATGTGCCACATAAAAATGACATCGGCAATAAAATATACGTATTAAATCTTGCCATATCTTCAAAAGTCTGTACTGTCATTGCTGCTGAAAAACCAATTTCAGCAAAGATGATACAATTTATAATCAATATGATTATAAATAATGGCGTAATCGCAAATTTCGCACCAAATAAATAAGCTAAAACAACGATAATCGCTGAAGAAATCATGCCACGAAGCACAGCAGCCAAAATCTTTCCTGCTACAAAAGCTATTGGTCGAATAGGCGATACTAAATATTCCTCTAAAGATTTATGATATATACGTTCTGCATGTACAGGAGTCAAACTATTAAAAGCTATATTCATAGAATTTAAAGCCAAAATCCCTGGAACTAAAAAATCTAAATACGAGCCAGTCCCTGTATTAATACTTCTACCTAAGCCCCAGCCAAAAGCCACCATATATAAAATAGGTGCTACCATACGACTTAAGATGAATTTTATCATGCGATGTTTCAATACTACCCAATCTCGCCAAAAAACAGTCCAAATATCATATAGCATAATCAGCTCACCGTCCTTCCTGTCAATTCTACGAAAACATCTTCTAAATTGGAATGACGTATAGTTGTCGCTACATCTAAAGTTCCAGCAAAATCAGCGCATTCTTTGCGTGAATTAAAGAATTTATACTCTCTAGACTCTTCACTATCCCATTCTACAACATATTTGCCAATTTGCTCACAAAGAGCTTTTGGCGTATCCAATTTTATTAAACTCCCTTTATTTAAAATAGCCACTCTATTGCATAGATTTTCTGCTTCTTCAATATAATGTGTAGTCAAAACTACAGTCACACCATCTTTTGGCAATCGACGTATTAAATCCCAAATACGTCGGCGTACTTGTGGGTCTAAAGCTACCGTTGGCTCATCTAAAAATAAAATTTTAGGATTATGCATCAAAGCTCGCACAATCAATAAACGTCTTTTCATACCACCAGATAGACTTTTTACCTTATCATTAACTCTATCTTGAAGCTCTACATAATTTAATAATTCTTCAATGCGAGCATGACGCTGACTTTTAGGAATATGATGCAATCTTCCATGTAATTCCATATTTTCCCAAACAGTCAAATCCTGATCAAAATTTATATGTTGTGGTACTACTCCTATATATTTTTTTACATTTAATTCGTCGTTGAATATATCTTTTCCCTTATATAAAATTTCTCCAGCTGTAGGCTTTGTAAGCATGGTAAGCATGCGAATAGTTGTCGTCTTACCTGCTCCATTTGGCCCTAAAAGGCCAAAGATTTCACCTTCATCAATTGTCAAATTTAAATCTTTTACAGCCGTTTTTTCTATATTTTTACCTTGTTTATTCTTAGAAACAAAATTTTTCTTTAGGGATTTTATTTCAAGCATATTTATTCCCCTTATTATATTAATTTTTAACTAAAGATACTGGAAAAATTATTTTATCTTCTGGATTTTGACAGTTTTGATACATCTTAGCATTCACACCAAATACTTTAGCTAAATTTTCTACATCAAGTACAGTATTTGGCTCACCTTGCTCAAATACATGTTTATCTTTCAAGATAACTATATCATCAGCATACATACGAGCATGATTTATATCGTGTAAGACCATAATTACTGTCATTTTTTCGCGTTTATTCAATTCATCTACTATCTGCATGACTTCTATTTGATGAGCAATATCTAAATAAGTAGTTGGCTCATCTAATAATAAAATCTTTGGCTGTTGAGCAAGTGCCATTGCAATCCATGTACGCTGTCTTTCACCGCCAGATAAAGTGCTGACTAAACGATGAGAAAAAGATGTAATATGTGTTTTTTCCATTGCTTCTTCAATAATCGCTTGCTCTTTTTTATTATTCAATGATTTAAACATAGAACGATAAGGAAACCTGCCATAACTTACAAGCTCTTTTACCGTCAAATCTGTTGGTGTTGTCGCTCCCTGTGGTAATATTGCCATTTTCTTCGCTAGATTTTTTCTGGATAAATGCAAAATATTTTCTCCATCAATTAAGATTTCGCCTTTATATTGACGATTTAATCCTGAGATAGCTTTCAATAAAGTCGATTTACCACAACCGTTTGGCCCTATGATAGCTGTCTTTTTTTCAGCTTTAAAATCAATATTAATTCCATCTAAAATCAATTTATCATGTATTTTTATCATTAAATCAGATACTTTTAAATTAACCATATTAAAGCTCCTTTCTAAGTAAAAATAAAAAGAATGGAGCTCCTAATATCGCCATGAAAATTCCCACAGGCAATTCCAATGGAGCAAAAGCTACACGGGCAAAAGTATCACTATAAGTAACTACAGCTATCCCCAAAAGTGCCGACGAAGGTATCAAGTAGCGATAATCTGAACCTACAAGCAAACGAGCTGTATGTGGCACTATAAGCCCTACAAAACCTAATAAACCAGCTACAGATACCGCGCTTGCTGCCAATAATGCTCCTATAGCAGTCAAATAAATGCGTGTTAATTCTACATTAACCCCTAGAGCCTTTGCTATATCATCACCCAATTGCAAAATATTCAAATGGCGTGAACCCAGCATTGCTAAAATAAATCCAATTAAAGCATAAGGCCAGATAATATCTACATGTGGCCATGAACGAGCCGATAAGCCCCCTACCATCCACATCAAAGCACCATGTATTCTATCACTATATAAAACTAAAATAGCGGAAATACCTGCACCTAAAAATGCTGATACTGCCACCCCTGCTAAAATAATACGCAATGGTCTTATACCATTTTTCCATGCTAATAAATAAATGCAAATAGCTGCAATCATAGCACCGACAAAAGCTATAGGCGTTATTAGATATTCCATAGCAGGAAATAATACAATCACTAAAATACCTGTAAGCCCTGCCCCTGAAGAAATCCCTATGATATGTGGATCAGCTAAAGGATTTTTCATCACAGCTTGTAAAATAGCTCCTGCCATAGCCAAATTCATGCCTACTAATCCTGCAACTATCGTTCTTGGCAATCTAATATTATATAAAATCTGTTGGTGAGGACTACTTACACCATCAATAAAAATATTTTTCAATTCACTTATTGGAATAGCTACTGCTCCACTTATTATACTGCATATAATGCCCGAGCAAGCTAAAATGGCGAATACTATCATCATTAGTATTCGCCATTTATTAATCGCTATGCCAAATTTTGTAGTTTGTAAAACTTCTTGTTTTTGCATAGTCATATCAATTCACCATCAATTAAATTTATCTGGATAAACAAGCTTAGCCATAGTTTCAACCGCTTCTGGATAATGAATGCCTGGACTTAGTAAAAATAATTCCTGTGGCAAGAAATACACTCTTTTTTCTTTTACTGCTGGAAGAGTCTGCCATGCTGGATTATTTTCTACATTCTCCATCATAGATTTCTTTATAGTTTCTAGTTTTCCCATACTTGTAACAAAAATAACATCTGGATTTGCTGATACTAATGTTTCCAAACTATATGGCGCAGAAGTTGGATTGCTTTCTAATGGAGTCAATCCCTTAGCAATATTTTCAAATTCCAAAATCTCTGCCGTTGAACCTGCAATACTACCTTCTAATTGTACAGTTACATTTTGAGCTGTACTATGTAGTATCGCTATACGTTTATGTTCATTTGGCAATTTGTCCTTTATTTCTGCTATTTTATTATCCATATCTTGTATCAAAGTTTTTGCTTTATCTGGATTTCCTGCAATCTGCCCTAAAACATCTACAGTATGTTTTACTTGGTCATACGTACGCATTTCTAGAACAACTACAGGAATACCATTTTCTTCAAACGTAGATACAAATTTATCATTCATACCCTTATAAGCAATTACTAAATCTGGTTGAGCTTCTATTACTTTCTCAATATTAATATTATAGACATTTCCTACTTGTGGTAGATTTTCATCTTCTTTAGGAATACCTGTTTTTGCTGATACCCTAGCCACTATTTTTCCATCAACAGCATGAAGTGGCTCTAAAAAAGATGCTGATAATGGTACTATTCTTTCTGGTTTTTTCGTCAAAACTACTTGTCTATCAGCATCATCTGTAATAGTTAAATAACTATCAGTTCCACTCGAAGCATTTTTTTCCTCTGTTTGACTACCACAACCAACTAATATTACTGAAAAACATATTACTAAAGCTAATATACAAAACAAACCATTTAATTTTTTCATAGTAACATTATCTAAGGCAATTAAATACCTTTACTCCTTCTAGTCAAAATAGTTGATAAATAATTTAATTTTTTATCTTTTTGAGCTTGTAAATCATTTATAATTTCTTCATCTGGAAGACCACAACGGCTTACAAGTACAGCATTATCCACCATATCATTTTCAGCTAAAGCATCTACTACTTCAGGATAATTTTTATAAACTTTCATCATTACCACATTATTAGAAACAGCTAAAGCTTTATCAATAGTTTCTTTATCAGCAGTTGCTGGAATTACACTGATGATATCATTGCCTTCAACTAAAGGATAACCTAATTTACTACCAATCGCACAAAATGCTGGCACACCTGGGATAGTTTCAATATTTATATCTTTTTCTTTTGCTAAAAGACGATATACATAAATATATGTACTGTAAAACATTGGATCGCCTAATGTTAAAAATACTACATTTTTTCCAGCTTGTAATAAAGCTAAAATCTCTTCTTTATTTTTCTGCCATGCATCAGTAGTTTCAAAATTAACTACCATTGGAAAAACTTGATATACAATTTCAATATCATCTTTTAAATAAGGTTTAGCTATGCTTAAAGCTACGCTACCATCTTTTTTTTCTGTTTTTGGTGCAATGAGTACATCAGCTTTTTCAATAGCTTTGATAGCTTTCATTGTCAATAATTCTGGGTCTCCAGGACCTACACCAATACCATAAAAAGTTCCTGCCATGATTAAAAATCCTCCTGCATAAAAAGGTATGTGACAAAATTTGCCACATACCTTACTGTATTACATTTTGCATATTTTAGTAGAAACTAAATTACTTAATAAAATAATGCTCTTGTTTATTTTACACTTGCCATATAAAAGCGTCAAGCTTAGGCTACACGGCTTATTTATCTGCTTGCAATGCATCAAAAGCTTCATTTGCTCTATCCACAAATAATTGGCGAACATTTTCATTTTCACCTAAACCGTGAAGATAAGTATCCACTTTGAAACCTTCTTTTTCTAAAATAGATTTATGTGAGTCTTCTTCTTCTCCTGCCATATCATTATTAGCATGGTCACCTGCTACCATCATAAGTGGCATCAAAGTTACATTTTTGATTTTCTTAGCTTTTAACTCTTCAATGACATCTTCTAATCTTGGATTACCTTCAACTGTATAAATCAAAACTTTGCCATCATAAAGTTTATTTAAACGATCTTGCATTACAGCATAATATGCATTTGATGGGTCTGGTGTACCATGAGCCATAACAAGTACTGCATCTTTTTTACCTAATTTAGGCATTTGAGATTCAAGTGCTTTCATAGCATCTTCTACATCATCTCTTTGATTTTCTTGTCCCATCCAATACATAAGAGGTGTACCAATAGTCATTTTCTTAAATTGAGTTTTGTAGATATCATAAACAGCTGTTTTATAAGTATATTCAATACCAGGAATAACATCTAAAGAAGTGAGTGCAATGCGATTATAGCCTTCAGCTTTTAGTTGTGCCAAAGCTTCTTCTGGAGTTGGGATATTAATACCTTCTTTAGCTTTAATGCGGTCAATAATAATATGTGAAGTAAATGCTAATACCACTTTAGTATTTGGATGTGCTTTTTGAATTTCATCTACAGTTGCTTCAATTGTTTTTGCACGAGTATCTTTAAAAGTAGTACCAAAACTCATCACTACAATAGCATCTTTATTTGGTGCTTTCATTAGCTGTTCATCTGTTGTATTATAAGTACGTAAACCAATTTCTGTTGCTTTTAATAAAGCTGGAGTTGCAGTCTTTACTTCCGAGCTCAACTCATAACCAGAAGCAAAAGATGTTGCAGATACGCCTGTTAAGGCTACACATGCCATAGATGCCATTAAAATTTTTTTCCATTTAGCTTTCATATCGTTCTTTCCTCTCTTAGCTGAGTTATCCCCTTTATCCTACAATTTTCTTTTAAGCTAGGTTAAAAGTCATAAAAAAAATGAACCTTCTGCGCGCTCAAAGGTTCATTTCTAGTATAAAAAATCTCTACATGGAATTATACCGATGTAGAGATAGCCTTATACTGTAATAAATCTCCTACCTATCTCTCGCAGGTCATAACGGTGATTGACAAATAGGCAGTTCTTCTGACTCAAGTTCATCGCTTCTTCAAGCCTTCCCAAGAAAATCTCAGTGACATATTTTTGAAGTTGCTCACTTTCACAGCGGCGGGACCGTAGTAGCTTTTACTACTTTCTCTATTAAGTCCTAGGGACACCTATTCCACTCAATATAAATTATAAATAAAATTAATAAAAAAATTAATTCTATTTTTACCATAACATTTAGTAATAGATATGTCAAGTTATTATTGTGGCTTTTGTACTATCGTTTCTGTCGCTAAACCAAATTTAGTTATACCAATAGCTTTGAATTTATCTAATAAAACCATTATTTTACCATAATCAATGCTCTCATCAGCACGAATAACTACAGCAAAATTATTATTTTCTTCATATTTTTCTTTTGCACCTTGAAGTAATGTATCTTCATCTATCAATTTATTTTCTAAATACAAAGTACCATCAGCTTTCATCGTAACTAAATAATTAACATTTGTCTGACTTTGGGCATTTTGCACTTTAGGCATATTTACAGGAATAGTTTTTAAATCTACCATGTATAGTGTGCTGAGCATAAAAAATACCAATAAGAAAAACATAATATCAATCATTGGTATAATCATGACCTCAGGCTTAGAAAACGCTCTTCTATCTTTTAAACGCATTGTTATTCACCTCTAGTTATATAACCTTCAATTAGTGAAAAAGCCTGTTCCATATCAGTTACAATACGGTCTATTCTCTGCACAAAATATGCATGAATAGCCAAAGAAACAATAGCTACACAAAGTCCTGTAGCTGTTGCGATTAATGCTTCACCTACACCCCCAGTGATAGCAATAGCTTGACCTTCTTCTAAATTAAATACGCTAAAAGCTGAAATCATACCAATTATTGTCCCCAATAAACCTAATAAAGGAGCCATAGTAACAATTACATTTAAATAATAAAGTCTTTCTCTAAATTTAGAAATACTTATCCCTGATTGAACTTCCAACAACATCATCAAATTGATATTTTTATTTTGCATTTTATTAAAAGCAAAATCGACCAAAGAAGCTAAATCCCCCTTGCTATTTTGTGCTAAATTTCTAGCTTCTTCAATTTTATTATTAATCATCAATTTATAAAAATTCTGTGCAAAAGCTCTTCCTGAATCAGCTTTCATAAAATATAATAAGCGTTCTATACCAATAGTGATAATAAAAATTGAGCATATTAATAATATGTACATTACTAATCCGCCCTTATGAAAATACTCTACACCTTGCATCAATAAGTCCATGAAAAGACCTCCTATAAAAATCTCACTTCTTGTATTATAATTTATTCATACTAATAATAAGCTTATCAAATATAGCTGTCAAACCTAAAATCAAAAAACTTAATAATTAAGGAAGTGCTTTTATGTTTACTACAAAAGTCCAAGTCGCTCATCATGATATGCAAGATTTTATTTCTAATTATCAAGACATAGACAAATTTTTGACTTATTGCCAACAATGTAATAATTATAATCATAAATGGTCTTGTCCACCACTTAGCTTTAATCCTAAAACTTATTTGAGCCAATATAAATCTATTTATTTAGTAGCTGTACAAATAAATTACAGTGAAGATACTATAAATAGCTTAACTACTAAAGAAGAAATTAGTACATTTACTCGCAAAACTTTACGCAAACTAAAAAATGAAATAGCTACTGCCCTATTAAGTTTAGAAAATGATAATACAATTTCCCTATCTTCTGGTGGCTGTAGTTACTGTTGCAAATGCAGTAGAACTGTTAATCAGCCTTGCAAAAAACCAGATAAAATGCGTCATTCTCTTGATTCTTTTGGTGTAGATTTAGGAAAAGTAATGGAAGATATATTTAATATAAAATTACTTTGGGGCTTAGATAAATTACCAAAATATCACGTATTAATTCATGCTTTAATCTCTAACGAAACTATTTCTGCTACAACTATATCTGAAATAATAAGCAAAAACAGCGTATAACTATAATAGTTATACGCTGTTGTTTTAAAAAATATTCTTTCCCCCTCAGTTAAGGGAAAATATATAAAGTTATGGGGGAAAGAGAGAGAGTTAACAAATTATTTTAATTTCCACATAATGTCGGAAAGCATGAGCTGATCTTTAAATTTATCCATATCTAAATCTTTAGTGATATGAACGAATTCAATACCCATCATATTAGCCCAATCGCGAAGTTGTTCAGCAGTTACAGTGTAGCTGATAACGCTATGATGTGCACCACCTGCTAAAATCCAAGCTTCACCAGCTTCTTCAAGGCTTGGCATTGGTTTCCACATTACGCGAGCTACAGGAAGATTTGGCATTGGCATAATAGGTTTTACGCATTCTACATCGTTAACGATAAGACGCATTCTACCACCCATATCTACAAGAGTAGCTACAATAGCACTGCCTGCTTTACCTTCAAATACAAGACGAGCTGGAGCATCTTTGCCACCAATTCCAAGTTCATGAACTTCAATTTTTGGAGTTCCTTCTGCAACGCTAGGGCAAACTTCAAGCATATGTGCACCAAGGTTATAGCTATCTTCGCCATCTTTACCGAAATGATAAGTGTAGTCTTCCATTAAAGCAGTACCTTTATCAATGCCCTGTGCCATAGTTTTCATAACTGCAGTGAGGCAAGCAATTTTCCAATCGCCTTCTGGACCGAAACCATATCCTTGACCTGTTAAATCTTGAGTTGCAAGACCTGGAAGTTGATCCATACCATAAAGGTCTTCAAATGTATTTACAAAACCATCTGCTTTGTTATCTTCTAAGAATTTTTTAATAGCAACTTCAACTTTTGCTTGATAACGTACAGATGCGATATTATCTGTATTCATTTCATATTTAGTTTTATATTCAGCAACTTGAGCATCAATTTGTTCTTCAGTTACTGCGTTGATGTACTGTACTAAATCTCCTACTGCATGAGTATTTACAGACCAACCAAATTTGATTTCTGCTTCTACTTTATCGCCTTCAGTAACAGCAACATTTCTCATGTTATCGCCAAAGCGAATAACTTTTAAATCAGCACTAGCGATTACGCCAATTGCAGTACGCATCCAAGTTGCGATTTTGTTTTGAACAGCTTCTGTTTCCCAATAACCAACAACAATTTTACGAGCAAGACGCATACGAGTACCAATGAAACCATGTTCACGGTCACCATGTGCAGACTGATTTAAGTTCATGAAATCCATATCGATTTCTTCATTTGGAATTTCTCTATTATATTGTGTATGAAGGTGAAGATATGGTTTTTGTAATTTTTTAAGACCTCTAATCCACATTTTAGATGGGGAGAAAGTATGCATCCATGTGATAATACCAGCACAAGTATCATCATAGTTTGCATCCATTACAAATCTGTCGATTACTTCAGCAGTAGTACCTACAGCTTTAAATTCAATTTTTGCAGGAAGTTTGCCAGAAGCATTTAAGCCTTCTACCATTTTTTTAGCGTCTTCTTCAACAGCTTTTAAAGCTTCTGGGCCATATAAGAACTGGCTACCTACGATAAACCAAAATTTGTAGTCTTGTAATTTTTTCATAAAAAAACAACTTCTTTCCTTAAAAATATAACTTATATTATTACTTGCAAATAATTCTATTATAATCTGTTGTATATTTAATATTACCATTTGTTTGAAAATTGTAATATATAATTGTCATACAACATGGTTTTATTATAGCATGTATGTTATACAAATTTCAATAGGAAAAACATAAAATTTATAAAAATTTTTTCAATCTTTCCAACAATTCCACTATATAAATAATTTTTATAGTCATCTTTATCTATATAAAGGAAATTATTTTATCTCAACCTTTCTCCTTAATAAAAAAATTCAAAAAAATTTAAAATTATTTACAATAAGTACTTGTCAAATAAAAAAAACTATAGTACAATCTTTTTCGTCAATATATCATACAACTTGATTAAATTATTCAAATTAGTATGATATTTATAATTGTCTGTTAATTCTATAATAAAGAAAAGGTAGGTTTTATCTCATGTCCACAGCTATTGACACTGAAGCGCTTCAACAAAGTAAACGTATGCGCAAATTAGTATCTGTTGCAGCCGGTATGGCTGGTTTGTTGTTTGGTCTTGATATTGGGGTAATCGCTGGTGCATTGCCATTCATTACAGACCAATTATCACTCACAAGCCAAATGCAAGAATGGATCGTAAGTTCTATGATGTTTGGTGCAGCTATTGGTTCTATTATTACTTTATGGATTTCATCTAAATTAGGTCGTAAAAAATCTATTTTAACAGCAGGTCTCTTATTTATTATTGGTTGTTTTGGTTCTT
The DNA here is from genome assembly GCF_000378365.1 of Megamonas rupellensis DSM 19944. Taxonomy (NCBI): domain Bacteria; kingdom Bacillati; phylum Bacillota; class Negativicutes; order Selenomonadales; family Selenomonadaceae; genus Megamonas; species Megamonas funiformis. The sequence goes on from NZ_KB899569.1 coordinate 105,296, forward strand.
CATTCGCTCCTAATTATGAAATTTTATTAATCTCTCGTATAATCTTAGGTTTCTCCATTGGGGTTGCTTCTTATGTAGCACCACTTTATCTTTCTGAAATGAGTGAAAAAGAACATCGTGGTCGTTTGATTTCCATGTATCAGCTCATGATTAACTTCGGTATCGTTATTGCATTTATCTCTGATACACTTCTTGCTCCAACAGAAAGCTGGAGACTTATGCTTGGTATCATCAGTATCCCTGCATTCTTATTAATAATCGCTGTTGCTAAATTACCAGATAGCCCACGTTGGCTCGCTTCTAAAGGTTTTACAACTGAAGCTCAAAAAGTACTTAACGTTCTTCGTGGTAACAAAGAAAAAGCTCATGAAGAACTCCAAGATATCACAGATAGCTTAAAAGTTAAACAAGCTGGTTTCTCTTTATTCAAAGCAAACAAAAATGTTCGTCGTGTTGTTTTCCTTGGTATGTTCTTACAGTTCATGCAACAATTCACTGGTCAGAACATCATCATGTATTATGCTCCAAAAATCTTCAGTCTTGCTGGTTTTGAAAGCCACACAGACCAAATGTTCGCTACTATCTTAGATGGTATGACATTCGTTATCTTCACTTGGATTTCCATGCAGTTCATTGATAAAACTGGTCGTAAAATCGCACTTAAAATTGGTTTCGGTATCATGGCTTTAGCTCTTATCGTTCTTGGCTGGTGCCTCATGCAGTTTGAAGGCGGAAATACAGCTCAATGGATTTCTTACACTGCTGTTGGTATGACAATTCTTTCCATCGCTGGTTATGCTATGAGTGCTGCACCTGTTATCTGGATTTTATGCTCTGAAATTCAACCTCTTAAGAGCCGTGACTTCGGTATAGCTTGCTCTACTACTACAAACTGGGTATCCAATATGATTATCGGTGCTACATTCCTTTCCCTTCTCGAAGGTATTGGTTCCGCTCAAACATTCTGGTTATATGGTATTTTGAACGTAATCTTCATTTTCTGCACAATCTACATTGTTCCAGAAACAAAAGGTGTTTCTCTTGAAAAAATTGAAAGCAATCTTATGGAAGGTAAAAAACTTCGCGATATTGGTTGCTAATGTTGCTAATAATGAGATAAGTTCAAGGAGGAAAATATTATGTTAATTACAATAGGTCGTCAATATGGTGCTGGCGGACGCGAAGTAGCAGAAATTCTAGCTAAAGAACTTCAAATCCCTCTTTATGATAGAAAATTAGTTGCTTTGATTGCTGAACATCTTGAAAAAGGTTGTAAATTAGAAGAATTAAATCTCACTTATACTAATCTTTATGGTGATGAATCTCCATATGAACATATCTTTGATAATGTTGTTCAAAATGATGATATGTTTATGTTTAAACCTCAATCTAACGCTATAAAACAATTAGCTGATTATTATAAATCTGGTATTTTTGTAGGTCGTTGTGCTAATTATATCTTAAATGACTATAATGCTTATAGCTTCTTTATCGTTGCTGACGATGATTTCAGAACTACTAGAGGTCAACTTATTTATCATAAATCCTTATCTGAATTAAAAAAAGAAGACCAAAAACGTGCTTCTTACTATAATTACTATACAGGACTTAACTGGGGCGAACCTAAAGATTATGATTTAATAATCAATGTAGCTCGTACAGGCATTGAAGGTGCTGTAAAAGTTATTAAAGAATATGTTGCTAATAATCCTAAATAATCTTGCTTGACATCAACACTTCTTTTATGTTAAAGTATCACATCTTTTTCATAAAAGGAGTGTTTTTTTATGCCTTATGGTGTCCTAACTGATATTTTTTGTATTATTCTTGGAGGTATTATCGGTCCTAATTTGAATATTAAAATTACCAAATGCGAGCGTAAAGCCCCTAAATTTATTTATGGGGATATAAGCTCGCTAAAAAACAATGATTCGATATCATTGTTTTTT